>JBAYGL010000072.1:0-15024 GCA_041666725.1 Limisphaerales bacterium | reverse complement strand
TGTCGTCCGCCCAGGCAAACCACGCCACAAGCTGGTCGGGGGCCGCGCCGAGTTCCTCCAGCCGCAGCAGATGGCCGAACTCGCGTTTCTCCTTCGCAGGAGCGCCGTCGCCCAGCTGAAGCAACGTCGGCTCCGCGCCACCCAGCGAATACGCGATGCCATAGGCGCGCATGCCGAAGTCATCCCAGGCCTCCGCCTGAAACTGAATCTCCTGCAACGCCGAGACCCGCTGGTCGCCGCGCGGCGAGAGCAGCTTCAGCTCCGGCGTGCGATTGCGGAGCGCATCGAACACAAACTGCGCCGACACCTTGTTCGAGCGCCCGTCGGCGTCCACCAGTTCGAGCTGGTAGCTCTGGCTGTTGGTCAGCACGAAGCCCGGCAGTGTGGCGAACGCCTTCGTCGCATCGGTCGTCAGCGCGACGATTTCGCCGTCCTTCTTCGGCAGGAGACGCGCCGACTTCACCGGTTTGTTGAGCTGTAGCGTGTAGTTGAGGGTGGAGCCTTCCACCGCACTGACGCGACGCGTGTCCTCGATGGTCTTCTCCGGCAACTGCGTGTAGGCCGGAAACCGTATCTTCACGTCGGCGCGCTCCAGCTTCGGGTGATCGAAGACCTTCACCGTGAACTCGCGCGTGCGCTGGCCGGCAAACTCGACGCGGTAGGCGAAGCTCTCGTTCACCTCCGGCACCGTGCCGCCGAAGACCGGGTCGTCGAGCGCCTTGGTGAGCGCGATGGAGCGCGTGACGTTTGTGCCCGCGCCAAGCACGAGCGTCGCGCCGGGCGGGAGCTTGCCCTCGAACTTCGCCAGAACCACGAGACTGTTGCCGCGCTCGACCTGCGTGTCGCCCGGCGTGACATAGACGCTGTCCAACGCAGCCTTCGCAGCAGCAAGCTTCTCAACGGTGGCGATGGTGTTCGTCCGCAAGCCCATGAGCGCCGCGAGAAAAAAGGCAAAGGCCGCCAGATGCGCGGCATGTGCGAGCAGCAGGTGGCGTGCGGGAAAGGCATCGCTCCAGCCGAGGTTCTGCCCATGCACGACGGCCTCGGCAATGACGCGCTGCTGGAGAAAGCTAAACTGGCCATCGGCATCGGGCTTCTGCTCCAGTGCGGCGAGCAGGACGGTCTTCAACTCGGGATGCTGCTGCTCGATTTGCAGCGCAAGCCAGTGCGCGTCGGATTTCGCCGCGAGGCACCCAAGCCCCATCCAGAGCGCCGCCGCGAAGCCGAGGAAGCCGACGAGCGGCACCGCGATGCGGTATTCCAGACCGAACGCGCCGAGCGCAATGGCAAGGAGACCCGCGAGCGCCCAGCACAACGCCAGCCCGCGCCAGAGCTGCAGCCGGCGGTAGCGACGCGCGACCGGCTCCAGATGTTCGTTGAGGAGGGGCGCAATCATCGCTTCAAGACAGACGCTGCGCAGGAGCGGATGTTTCGCTGGGATTTGGGTGGCACAACTCGACTAGGCGTTTTGTTGGACTCGCTTGAGGATTTCATCCCGGAGATAATTCCACTCTGGGTCACTGCGCGCGTTAAGTTCAATTGGATACGGCTGTTCGTTCTGAGGCATCGCTTCGAGCCGTCGGCCGCATTCTCGGAAGTCGCTGGTGTAAACGACCCACTGACGAGCACCGTCGAAAGTGAGAATTGCAGTTAGAACCGCGTGTGCATCGTGCTCGAATGCCTCGCATAGGCGGTTCTCAAACTGGACTAGTGCTGCGGTCTGTTCGTCCGTTGGGAGCGCACCCGTATCCACGTCAGCATAGGGCCAGACAATCGTGAGCAGCTTATCGTAGCCGGTCGTGTCCGACGGCCCAAGGACAGGCGTCCGAAAGCGAATGATGTAAGGTCCGGAGTCAGTGACGCCTTCAGCCAGAGACCAGATGTCATCGCTTAGAAGTTTGGTCACTTTGCAGTTCATCGTGAAGCCTACGAGAGCAGGTCGGTTGTGGTTACTTCAGGCAGTTTGAACCGGTTGTTCTGACCGCTTCGCCAGCCACCCGGCTAGCAAGGTTTCCATCGTCACGAACACCAGCGCGCCGGCAATCAGCCAGCGCCACAGTTTCTGCCGGCCTTCCAGTTCGGCGTTGGCGAGCTGGCGTTTGGCTTCGGTGGCTTGCACTAGGGTTTTGCCATCGGCGCGCGTGACGGGCAGGCCGAGGTGTTCCAGTTCCTCGACGGGCAGCGGGGCGGTCTTGCTTTCCAACGGATCAAGGTTCACGGCGAAGCGCTGTGTGACCGTGCCGCTGACGGCGGTGTAGATGCCGGGCTGGTCCGTCTGGATGACGGCGGCGGTGCCGGCTCCGAGTGTCAGGCTCGTGCCGTCCGGCCGGGTCACGCGCACGGCGGCGTTGGTGGCGGCGAGCGGGACGGTGTCGCCGACGGTGTGCTGGGTGACCTGTGAGCGAAGGCCGCCGGCCTGTTCCAGCAGCGAGAAGAGCAGCGGCAGAAACTTCGACGAAAGCGCGAGCTGGCTGTCGGCGGGCTGCCAGCCGGAGGCGAGGACGTAGAGCGTGCCTTTGCCGACGGGCACTTGCAGCAGCGCGGGATCGGCGGTGTCGAACTTGGCAATGACCCGCGCGCCGGGGAACTGCGTCGCGTCCAGCCGGCGATACTTCCAGAAGTGAATCTTGGTGAAGTCGCTGAAGCGCGGGTCAGCGAACGGCGCGAAAAGCGGATGCTGGAAATCAATCTCCGCGAGCATCGCGTAGGACGGCACCTTCGCCTCGTCGGCGGAGACGGATTCCTTGCCGAGCAATCCGGCCAGCGTGCGCGCGACGTTCTGGTTCCTGAGTGAGAGGAGCACGGTTTTGCCGCCGGTCAGCAGGCGGCGGACGGAGGCGGTGCGCTCGTCGGACAACGTGTCGGTGACGATGATGAGCGGAGCCCCGGTGTCCGTCGGGAGAAGCTGCGCGGCAGGCGCACGGGCGAGGATTTGCACAACCTGACGACGCGTGGAAGGAAATGCCCGCTGGAGAAAGTAGAGCGGCCCGGCGGTGTCCGTGGCCGGCTCCCCACCGAAATAAAGCACGCTGACGCGCGCGGCCTCGGGCGGGATGAGGGCGAGCGAGTTGTCGAACGATTCGTCATCCCCGCGCAGCAGGACGCGCTCGGCGACGGCTCCCATCGGCGGTGCGTTGAGCGCGACGACCCGCGTCTGGCCTGGCGGCACATACACGTCCTGCGGCCTGCCGACGAACTCCCTGCCGTCCGACCAGCCGACTTGAAACTGCTCGCGTCTGGCATCCGAGGAATTGCTCACGCGCACACGGGCCAGGGCTTCGCCGGGCTTCCTCTCGTTCTCATCGGCGTCAGCGATGAGCTGGAGGCCGGCGTTGGTGGGCTTCTTTGCTTTGAGCGGCTCGACGATGATCTCGGTCCCCTTGGGCCACTCGTAAGCCTGCAAGGCATCCAGCCGGCTGCCCTCCTGCAAATCGCTGATGAGGACGACCTGGCGCGGGCCGCGCGCAGGCAGCGGGCCGCTGTCCGTGCGGACGTCTTCGAGCGCGGACGCAGCGGAGACGAGTGCCCGGCCGAGCTGCGTGCCATTCCAGCCGGGAGAAGTTTTTCCCAGGGCATCCGCAGCGAACGCGGCGCGCTGGCCGGCGGCGGTGGAAGTCCATTGCTCGAACGTCACAAGGCGGCGGACCTCGCGGTCGAAGGCGAAGACGGCGACGATGTCCTCCGGGGCCGTCGCGCGAAGGATTGCCCCGGCCCTGGCACGGGCATCGGCCCAGAGCCCCTCGCGCCTCATGCTCGCGCTGGTGTCCACGAGCACGACGACGCGTCTGCCGGGGCCGGCGGGCAGGCCGGTGGAATCGGCCTTGGGAAGAAAGGGCCGCGCGAAGGCGAAGGCCAGCAGGCAGACGACGAGGCTGCGCAACACGAGCAGGAGAATGTGCTCCAGCCGGCTGCGACGCGTGACACGCGGCGGCACGGGCAGCAGGAACATGAGCGAGCTGAACGCGGTCTGTTCCTTCGAGGTCTGCCGGATGAGATGGAAGACGACCGGCAACGCGACCGCGAGCGCGCCAAGCAGGAAGAATGGCGTGAGGAAGCTCATGCAGCGCGACGTTTGACCAGTTTGCCCTTGTTCATCCGCTCGCGGAGGAAGTCAAAGAGGGCGAGTTCCAGCGGCTGGTCGGTGGTGAGGCGGCGCAGGACGATGCCGAGCTTGGCGCAGGTGGCCTCGACGGCCTGGCAGTGGGCACCGAACTGGCGGCGGTAGTCAGCACGGACGGCGTCGGGGTCGATGTAGAGCTGGCGGCCGGATTCGAGGTCGCGGAAGAGCGCGGCCTTCGTGAAGTCAAAGCTGAGTTCCGCCGGATCGAGCACCTGGAAGACGACGACTTCGTGGCCGCTGGCGGTGAGGGTGGCGAGGTTCTTCTCCAGCGTGGCGATGGGCGCGAGCAGGTCCGTGAGCAGCACCATGAGGCCGCGCTTGCGGACGATTTCCACGATGCGTTTGAGGGGGGCGGCAAGGTCGGTGGCCGCGCCGCCGGGCGGCTTTTCCAGCGCGAGCATGAGGTGGCGCAGGTGGCCGGGCCGGTGGCGCGCGGGAAGGTATTCTCGGATTTGCTCGTCAAAGGTCAGCAGACCGATGGCGTCGCCCTGCTGGTGGAGAAAGAAGGCGAGCGTGGCGGCGAGGGTATTTGCGTAGGCGGCCTTCGAGATGCCGCGCGAACCGAACGTCATTGAGCGGCTGTTGTCGGCGAGGACGTGGCAGCGGAGATTGGTCTCGTCCTCGAACTTCTTGATGAAGTAGCGGTCGCTGCGGGCGAAGAGTTTCCAATCCAAGTAGCGCGGGTCGTCGCCGGGCGTGTATTGGCGATACTCGGTGAACTCGACCGAGAAGCCGTGGTAGGGGCTGCGGTGAATGCCTGTCCAGAAGCCCTCGACCACGACGCGCGCCCGCATCTCCAGGCTGCGGATGGCCATGAGCGCCTGCGGGTCAATTAAGTTGCCGCTGGCGTGGCCTGCTTGGTCGGCGGGGGAAATCATTGTCGGCAGGAGGCGCGGAAGACGTCGCTCTCATTAGCACCCGGCTTCAGCCGGGTGTGGTGGACCGCACGGAGACAAAGCCGTTTCAACGGCTTTGCCGGCGAACGGGAGGCACGGAAGAAACCCGTTGAAACGGGTTTCCTCCATCGGTCACCCAGAACACCCGGCTGAAGCCGGGTGCTAATGGGAGGATGCGAACGGGCGTTCATGGCTGCAGCCGGTTTCACCCTGTCACGGAGCGGTGGCGCGCACATGCTCGATGAGCTTCGCGATGACCTTGTCCACCGTGACGCCGTCGGCCTCGGCGCGGTAGTTGATGAGGATGCGGTGGCGCAGGACGGGCGCGGCGAGGGCTTCGATGTCCTCTCGGGTGACGTGCGCACGACCGGCGAGGAGCGCGCGGGTCTTGCCGCCGAGCACGAGGAACTGCCCGGCGCGAGTGCCGGCACCCCAGCTCACCCAGTCGTTCACGAAGTCGGGCGAACCCTTCTGCTTCGGGCGCGAGGCGGAGGCGAGGCGCACGGCGTGGCGGACGACTTCCTCGGCGATGGGCACCTTGCGCACGACCTCGTGGAAGCGCAGCACGTCCGCACCGTAGAAGAGCTGCTCGATGACCGGGCGAAGATTCGCGGTCGTCTGCTGTATGACGGCGACCTCCTCATCCTCCGGCAGGTAGTCCATGACGACGTTGAACATGAAGCGGTCGAGCTGCGCCTCGGGCAACGGGTAGGTGCCTTCCATCTCGATGGGGTTCTGCGTGGCGAGCACGAAGAACGGCTCGGGCAGCGGATGGCGATAACCGGCGGCGGTGACCTGGTGCTCCTGCATCGCCTCGAGGAGCGCGGCCTGGGTCTTGGGCGGCGTGCGGTTGATTTCGTCGGCGAGCACCATGTTCGCGAAGACCGGGCCTTTCACGAAGGTCATCATGCGCCCGCCCTCCTGGTCCTGAAGAATCTCCGTGCCCGTGATGTCGGCGGGCATGAGGTCGGGCGTGAACTGGATGCGGGAGAACTTGAGGTGGAAAATCTGCGCGATGGATTTGACGAGCAGCGTCTTCGCGAGGCCGGGCGCGCCGGTGATGAGGCAGTGCCCGCCGGACAGCAGCGCGATGAGAATCTGGTCGATGACCTCGCGCTGGCCGACGATGGCCTTGCCCAGCTCGCCGTAAATTTTGCCGCGCGCGGCGAGGAGCTGCTCGACGACCTGCTGCTCGGTGGGCTCCGGGAGCGGCGGCGGGGTGGGAGCGGCGGTGGATGTTTCCGGGGTTGATGCGGTGTCTGCGTTTTCCACTGTGGTCCTTTTTTGTTTTGCCCGCGAATCACGCGAATTGACGCGAATCAGAGGCGGAAGTCATCTGGCAGGGAGGTGTGCCGGGCCTTTTGGGTGGTCATTGCGATGCGCTCGCTTTCGAGCTTCGGATAATGACCGAAGTTCACCAGAAGGCCCAGCTCAAGGCCGGTCGCGTGCAGATAGTTTTGAACTTGGGCGCGATGCTCGTCGGTCAGATGGGAGACGGCCTTGATTTCGAGGACAATTTTCTCATAGCACAGGAAGTCAGTCTTGAACTTCCGCCTCAGCCGCCGGCCCTTGTAGGTCAACGGCAGCTCCTTCTGCGCCACGAAAGGGATGCTCAAGTCCGCCAATTCCATTTCCAGACACTCTTGATAGACATCCTCGGTGAAACCGCAGCCCTGCTCGTTGTATACCGCGAAGCAAGCTCCGATGATGGCATAGCTCTCCTTGGGATGAATGATGACGGCGCTCATGGGCGGAGCATAGCAAACCGCCCGAATCTGAGTCACGGAAAGAGGATCGCCCGCAAGTGACGCCAATGGACGGAAGTGGAAAAGAGCCGCGGGACGCGGCACGGCGAGTGACTTCCGCCTGCCCGGCTGCCACACGGCCTGGCACGCCCCCCGGGGGCCTTCATTCGCGTCCATTCGCGTCATTCGCGGGCAATTCATCAGTGAGTCATTGAGTAAAAAATCACGTTGATGCCGAGCGGATAGGACTTCTTCTCGGAGAACTCGCGGAAGAAATACTCGTTCTCACCCTCGCGCTCCCAGCCGTCGCCGTTGTCGGTGTTGTGGGCGATGAAGACCATCATCCGGCCCTTGTCGTCGAAGACGCCCTTGAAGTGCGCATCGCGGCATTCCTCGCCGTCGTGGCGTTCCCATGTGACGCCGGTGTGTTGGCTCTGCTCGCCGGTGCGCGCGTTCGGCACCTGCATCTCGGCCTTGGGGAGCTTGATGTCGAAGACCGAGTGGAAGACCGGGTGGTCCATCTCCAGCTCGGCGGGCTCGCGCTCGGGGAAGACACGTTTCAGCTGCCTGTAGAACGTCTGGTATTGGGCCTCGCCCCAGAAGTCGTCCACCATGAGGAAGCCGCCGTTGAGCAGATACTTCCGCAGGATGGGCACCTCCTCGTCACGCAGCTCGAGGCTCCCCACCTCGACCATGTAAATCCACGGGTAGTTGAAGAGGTCGGGGTTCGTCAGGCGCATCACGCGGCCGTTCGGGTCCACCTTCAGCGACGTCATCTGCTGCACGCGATACGAGAGGTTCAGGTCGCTGTCAGGAAAGTCCGTGATCCAGCTTCCGCCGCTGGAGAATGGCGAGCGGTCGCGGATGATGCGCACGAAGGTGAACACGTCCTTCTCAAAGCCGGGGGCGTTCGTCCAGTTCGGCGTGCCCGTGCTGTGCGACGCCACCTCGCGCGCGGTTTTGACCGTGTTCTCATCCACCTCGACGCCGCCCTCGGTGTAATGAATCGGGCCGGTTCCGCGCCGATAGCGGCTGCCCCGGAACTGGGCGAGGACGGCGGCGCTCAGGAGCAGCAGCACGGCGAGCGAGAAAAGTTTGGCGCGGAAGGTCATGGTTGCTTTGGGCTGCCCAACGCTGGCGCAGTCTTTTTGACCTCGGCGAGTTTCAACAACAGCTCATGCGCCTCCCGGAAGCGCGGGGCTTCTTCGAGAGCCATCAGGACGTGCTGCTTCGCCGACTGGCCATCGGAGCCGGCGAGCAGTCTGGCGAGACGGAAGTGGACTTCGGCCGGGTCGGGTGGATCAAGGAGCAGGACGGTTTTGTATGCCGCGATGGCTT
Organism: Limisphaerales bacterium; assembly: GCA_041666725.1. Taxonomy (GTDB): domain Bacteria; phylum Verrucomicrobiota; class Verrucomicrobiia; order Limisphaerales; family SXTU01; genus SXTU01. Next base: position 6,925 of record JBAYGL010000072.1, on the reverse strand, counting down.
CCTGCGGCTGCTTGAGTTCCTCGTTCGCCCGAGCCAGCCAGCGGTGAGGCTGCGGCACGAGCGGATTCACGGCGAGATAGCGACGGGCGTTCTCGGCGACCATCGGCCAGTCCCCTGTGGCGGCGGCGAATTCCATCAGGCGCAGGTAGGCGTCGACAGCGTCCGCGTCCAGCGCGGCGAGCTTCGTCAGCACTTCGCGCTCCTGCGACGCCTCCTTCAGCTCGCGATGCACCTGCGCCAGGAGCCAGAGTGCGCAGTCGTCGCCCGTGTGCGTGGGGTAGTTCTCCACGAGCTTCTGGAGCGGCTGCCTGGCCTCCGTGAACTTCTTCTCGGACATCAGCTTCCTGGCCTGCTGCGTGAGGATGTAAAAGTTCTTCGGATGGAGCTTCACGGGGTCAATGAGGTCTTTGCTTGCGGGGGACGGCGGACCGGATGCGGGGCGACCGCCGGCCATTCCCATGAGTCCACCGAGTCCCTTCGGCTTCTCAAAGTCCAGTCCCGGCGCAAGCCCCTTCGCCAGGCCGGTCGCATAGGCCTCGAAGTCCTTCTCCAGCTTCTCCATCGGCTCGGTGTGACTCGCGATTGTCGCGTTGATTTCCCGGCCGGTCGCGAGATCGGCGAGAATCGCGCGCAGCTTCTCCACGCCGAATTTCTCGATGAGGAACTGCACCACCAGCGACGATTCGTAGTAGGCGAATTGCAGCTCCAGATTGCCCTTCGCCGTGAGAAAGGCGCTGCTCAAATCACCCACCGCCGTCAGCTCGTCGTCGAGAATCATCTCGCGATAGCGCGGGTTCATCACCTGCCCCCACGCCGGGCTGGCCTGCCGCTCCTCATAGACCGAGATGCCCTCGCTCAACCAGCGCGGCATCTTGTTCTTCGTGAGCGTGAGCGTGATGACGTGACAGAACTCATGCCACAGCGTCGCCTCCCAGTTCGACGCGTGGCCGCGCGCGCTGGCGGGGCTGTTGGCCGTGATGAGGCAGCCGAAGCAGACGCCGAGGAAGCCCGGGTTGTCCGGCATCCCGAACGTGCGGACGCCAAAGTCCTTCTGCTCCGGGTATATCTCCACAATGGTCTGTTTCTCGAGCGTGAGACCGTATTTCTTCGTGAGCGTGTCGTGCGCGCGCTGGAGCAGGGCCAGCACGCGCGGCCCGTAAACCTTCGCCTCGCGGGCGTCCATGCGCAGGACGAAGTGCTTGTTCGTCAGCGCGACGAACTTGTCGGTCGTGTCCTTGAGGGTGACGAGGTTGAACGCGTTCACATCGTAGCCGTCGGCCTCGTTCACTTCCGCGACAAGCTTCCAGCCTTCCTCCTCGTCACCGAGCCGGAGCAGGTCCTGGGCGAGCTGAAACTTCGCCGGGAGGAAGTTGCGGTCGGACTTGAGCGCGAGCCGCTGATACGCCGCACCCTCGGCAAAACGATACTTCTGCGAGAGCTTGCGCCCGATGAGCTGGTCCACCGCCGGGTTGTTCGTGTAATGGCGCAGCGCGTCGCGGCGGAACTGCGCCTCCTTCGCCCTGTCGTTGCGCAGGTGCGCCATCACCGCGCGATAGGCCCATGCCTCCGGCTGGTTCACATTCACCGCGAGGACTTCCTCGATGAGCTTCCCGGCCTCCTCGTATTCCTCGGCGTCCACGAGATGGTCCACCAGCAGCAGGCGGGACGGGATGTGCTTCTCGTTGAACTCCATCGCCGCCTCCAGCGCCTGCAACGCCTGCGGCCGCGCGCCGCTCATGAGTGAACGAGCCAGCCCGAACTGAAGATCAGCGTCGCTCTTGAAGCGCCTGAGGGCGTCCTGAAATATCTTCGCGGCGAGCGCGAAGTCGCCCTTGTCGAGCGCAAGCTGGCCTGTGGCGAGGTGGATGTCGCGGTTGTCCGGCGCGGTCTTCTTCACCGGCTCAAACAGGCGGTCGAGCACCAGCTTCGGGTCCGCGCCCAGCAGCAACGCGGCGCGCCCCAGCGCGGTGACGTTGGCGGGATCGCGATAGGCCCAGCTCCGGGAGCCGGCGAGCCGGTTGATTTCGTCGAGCAGGTCCTTCGCCTCGTCCGGCAGTCCGTTGAAGAGCTTCACGTCCCGGCCGACGAGACGGAGCCGGATGCTGGACGAGTGCGGGTAACGGGAAAGCGCGTTGGTCAGCGCAGCGTGGGCCTGCTGATACTGGCCCACGGCCATGTGCGCCTGCACGAGCAGGACACGCCAGTCCTCGCTGCCTTCCTCCTCCTTCGCGCCCTTGTCTGCGGCGGTGATGGCCTCGGAATACTTCCCGGCGAGGAACAGCTTGCGGGCGTTCTCAAGGCCGTCGGCACCAGCGCACGGCGCAAGGCAGACGCAGAGCAGGGCGCAGAGGAGAACGGGCACGCGTCCTATGACGGCGGACGTGACCCGGCGCTTCAGAGCCTGTCTGAAAATTGGGCGGGGTCCTGCGGCGCGGGATTTTGGCGGTGGCCAAGGCGGGGAGTTCCGAGCCGGACTGGCCGACGGAGCATCCCCGCAGCGGGCTGTGACGCCCGAGCCAACGCAGGCCACCGGCAAAAAACCCGCCGCCCGGAGGGTTTTCGAGGAAAAGGCCGGCTGGCTTCGTTGCTCCTCAGTCGAAGATCCACAAGGGATATTCTCCTTCGTCGCGCCTCGCCACCCAGCCTTTTCCTCGAAAACAGAACCCCTCCCAATTTTCAGACAGGCTCTCAGGATTTGGCCGGCAGGCGACATGCGATTGGCTTGTCAGGAGAGCTTACGGGGAGGAGGAGTGAATGCAATGCGGCAGACAGGCTCCCAACCACCCACCGGCATCAACACGCAATGATCAGAAACGATGCATTCCCGCCGCTGAAGCCCCTCCCATCGGTGCGGATGTGCGCAGATCAACGGCTCCCATGCCGGATGGCGTTCCACGGCAGCGGATGAAAGCGAAACATCACCGGCTGCCGGGCATCGGCGTCCAGTTTCACGGTGAGCCAGCCGCCGTCCTTGAGCAGTTGGATGCCTGTGAGCGAGGGGCAGAGCCGGACGTTGAACGACCGCCAGAGCTTCGCCTCGTTGAGCGCCGTGCTCATGCGCCTGACACTCACGCCAAGGAAGCGAATCGGCGGCATCCCGGCCAGCGCCCGCCCGGTCCGCAGGACGAGCGGCGAATGGAGATGACCGATGACCGTGGCCTCGATCTGCCCGAGTCGGTCGCGCACTTCGGGTTGCCGCGCCAGAAACGGAAGCGCGGTTGGATCGTGACAGAACAGCAGCACGCGCTGGTGCGGGCTAAGGCCGGCGAAGGCGGCGCGGACTTCCTCGACATGTTTCGCGCGCAGCGCCTCCCACTCCGCGCGCTCGCCGGGCAGCATCTCCCGATCAAAGACCGGCAGCGCAAGGAGCGTGGAGGTGACGCCGAGGAAAACATGGCACCCCCACTCGTGCCGCCAGAACGGACGCAGTCCAAGCCCGCCGGTCACGCGCGGCCAGCTCGCCAGCCGCAGACCACCATGTCCGCCAACCAGGCTCACCTTGCCCAGCTCATGATCCCCGATGGTGGCGTGCAACCTCTCTCCGAAGCGGGCACGGAGCTTCCCCAGGCATTCCTCCGCGCTGGCGAAGGCAGCGTCGTCGCTCACACCGACAAAGCGTGTGTCGGCGTTGAAGTCACCGTTGGCGATGACGAGGTCGGGTTCACCGCTGCGAATGAGAAATTCCTCCAGAAACGCCCCGGTCCCCAGCGGATCGCGGAGCCAGACGCATCCGCGGTAGGCGCGAACCAGCTGCCGCACCGGCCAGTTGGGCGCGCAGGCGATCTCATAGCCCTGCCGTGACCGCTCGACAGCGGCGGCATGGTGGATGTCGCTGACAACCAACAGCGTGACCGGGCCGGACATGGCCAGACCTTGTCAGCGGACTTCGCCGGCAGGCAACCGTGGTTTTTGCACGGTTGGCTCCTGGATTTGCACGCATGTTGACGCTGCCGCGTCTTTGGTCTTTGATTGGCCCATGCAAATGTCCAGCCTCAAGGTTTTCTGTGACCTCAGCGAAACTGAAAGCTTCACCAAGGCCGCCCAGATCAACGGCGTGACACAATCCGCCGTGAGCCAGCAAATCAGCGCGCTGGAGCGGCAGTTCAAGGCCATGCTCATCGAGCGGAGCAAGAAAAAGTTCCGCCTCACCCGCGAGGGCGAGATCCTCTACGAATACAGCAAGCGCATCTGCCACACTTACGAGGAGCTCGAGAACCGGCTCCAGGAGATGCGGGACATCATCTCCGGCACCATCCGGGTGGCGACGATTTACAGCATCGGGCTGCATGACCTGCCGCCCTACATGAAGAAGTTTCTCAAGGCCCATCCCACCGTGAAAATCCACGTGGAATACCGCCGCGCCAACCAGGTGTATGACGACGTGCTCGGCAACGCCGTGGACCTCGGTCTCGTGGCTTACCCGAACAAGGATCCACGCATCGAGATCGTGCCCCTGCGCAAGGACCGCATGGTGCTCGTGTGCCACCCGCAGCACCCGTTTGCAAAACTCAAGTCCATCCCGATGTCCGCCCTCGCAGGGCAGAAGTTCATCAGCTTCGAGCCGGACATCCCGACCCGCAAGGCCATCGACCGCATCTTCAAAGACCACTCCATCTCGGTGCAAACCGTGATGGAGTTCGACAACGTCGAGACCGTAAAGCGTGCCGTGGAGATAGACGCCGGCGTCTCGATCCTGCCGCAGACGACCATCGCACAGGAAGTGATCAAGCAAACCCTCGTGCAGGTGGGATTCGAAGGCGAAGAATTTTACCGCCCGCTCGCGGCGCTCCTCAAGAAGAACAAGGTGCTGTCGCCTGCCATGAAGCAGTTCCTGTCCATCGTGAAGGAAGCCTGACGGCAGGCTTGGCGTTCAAGCCCCCACGCGCTTCACCCCTCGCCCAGACGCCCGCGTTTGAACTGGTTTAACGCGCGCTGGGCAACCGGTGTGAGACGCTGGCGTTGCTGGTGATGGTGCCGGGTGGCTTCCTCCAGTTTTTGCAGGTCCGCACGCAGCTTGAGGTAATTCCGGTAGCGATCGTCGGTCAGTTCGCCGGACTCGACGGCTCCGAGCACCGCACACTTCTTTTCCACCGTGTGCCCGCATCCGGTGAAGTGGCAGCGCAGGGCGATCTCCTCGATCTCAGGAAACGTGTCCTGCAAGCCGGTGTCCGCAAGCCAGAGGTGAAACTCCCGCATCCCCGGCGTGTCCATCACCACGCCGCCGCGCGGCAGCACGATGAGTTCGCGGCGCGTCGTCGTGTGACGGCCCTTGGCATCCGTCTCACGCACGGGAAGCGTGTCCTGGATATCCTCGCCGAAAAGCCGGTTGATGATCGTGGACTTGCCGACGCCCGATGAGCCGATGAATGCCACCGTCACGCCCTCGTGTATCCATTGCCACAGGCCCTTCACGCCCGCCCCCTTGAGCGCCGAGACCGCGAGCACCGGCGTCCCGCCCACGGCCGCCTGCACCTCGGCGATCCGCTGCGCCGTGTGCGGGCAGAGATCGGTCTTGTTGAGCAGGATCACCGGCTTTGCGCCGCCCTCGTGGACCATCACGAGAAAACGCTCGAGCCGGCGCAGGTTGAAATTATCGTCGAGTCCCTGCACCACGAAAACCACGTCGATGTTGGCGGCCAGCACCTGCTCGACGGCCTTGCGTCCGGCCTCCTTGCGGCAGATTTGCGTCGCGCGCGGAAGGACGGCGTGAATCGTCGCCTTCACTTCCTGCTCCTCCTGCAGCGTCAACGCCACCCAGTCGCCGACCTTGGGCATCGCCGCCAGGACCGACTCGTGCAACAGCTTGCCGGCCACTTGTGCGGTCAGCTCGGCATCCACGGTGAAGACCGTGAAGAAATGCCGGTGCTCCACGGCGACACGCGCCGGCACCAGGCCGGCGGAGCGATGCGGGGCGAAAGCGGCCTCCAGCCGGGCGTTCCAACCCAGTTGCGTGAGCGGGGAGTCGAGGTAGCTGGCTGGCGTCTTGGTGCCCACGAGGGTCAGTCCCGGAAGTTCACAAAGCCCAGCGACACCGGAAAGTCCTTTGCCCGCACGGCGGCGATGACGGCCTGCAAGTCATCCCGGCTCTTGCCGGTGACGCGCACCTCGTCGCCGTTGATGGAAGATGTGACCTTGAATTTTCCATCGCGGATGAAGCCGGTGATCTGCTTGGCCACGGTGGCGTCGATGCCCTCCTTGATCTTCACGCTCTGGCGCGCGTGGCCCAGCGGCGAAAGGTCCGGCTCGCCCTCGTCCACGCTCTTCATGCTGATGCCGCGCTTGGCCAGCTTGCCCAGCACGATCTCAACGAGCGTCTTCATCTTGTAGGCGTCGGGCGCGATGAGCTTGACCTCGAGCTTCTCCAGCGTGATCTCGGCCTTGGAACCTTTGAAGTCGAAGCGCGTGGCCAGCTCCTTCTTGGCCTGGCTCACGGCGTTTTCCACTTCCATCGAGTTGACTTTGGAAACGATGTCGAATGACGGCATGACGGCAGTGTAGCGAAACGCGGCGGCGGGAAAAGGCTGAAGAAGCAACGGCTGACGAACACGACCCGCCTCTCAGGCCCGCCGGTTTCCGCATTTGCAACGCGGCGGACCGCGCCTAGAGTCCGGGCGCGATGAAGAAAAAAGCGGAACTTGATCCCATCGAGGCCGCGCTGGCGGACCTCCAGCGCGGACGCATGGTCATTGTCGTGGACGATGCCGACCGGGAGAACGAGGGCGACCTCGTCATGGCCGCGGAGCACGTCACGCCGGCGGCGATCAACTTCATGGCCCGCTTCGGACGCGGCCTGATCTGCGTGCCGACGAGCGGAGAGCGGCTCAAGCAGCTCGGGGTCGAGCGCATGGTCGTGCAGAACCGCGAAACCTTCAAAACGGACTTCCAGGTCAGCGTGGACGCCGCGCACGACATCACGACCGGCATA
>JBAYGL010000071.1:0-15033 GCA_041666725.1 Limisphaerales bacterium | reverse complement strand
GGCGGCGGACGCAGCGCCTTGGCGAGGATGGTGAAGGACTCGGCCTTCACGGAGATTTCGCCCGTGCGCGTGGTGAAGAGCGTGCCCTTCACGCCGATGAAATCGCCAAGATCGAGGTGCTGGAAGATGTGGAACTGCTCGTCGCCCAGAACGTTCTTCTGCGCGTAGGCCTGGATGCGCCCGCTCTGGTCCTTCACGTCAATGAACATGGACTTGCCCATGTCCCGGTGCGCGGTGATGCGGCCCGCCACTGACACGGCACGGCCCTCGGTGTAGTTGGAGCGCGCGGCGTCGCAGCTCTCGCTGGGCGTGAACTTGTTTTGAAAAGGGTCAATGCCCTTGCTGCGCAGCGAAGCGAGCTTGGCCTTGCGTTGTTCGATCAGCGAATTCGTGTCGTCCATAATGGTCTCCGGCAGCGGGGCTGTCGGGGCCGAGATGAAACACGGAGACGGCCCGGGCTGCACGCGGAAAGTTGCGGGAGATTGGGATGCGGGCGCGTTTTGACCCCGGCCTCGACCTGCCAGGCAAGCGGGGACGCTTGCGGCACGGCCGGCCGGAGGCCGGCGCTGCGTAGCGCCCGCGTCTCGCGGGCCGTATCGCCGGCGTCCGCGCCGGCTCGGCTTCGGGGGAGACAGGTGCGCCCTTGGGAAGAGCGGGGGCGGGATATGGCCCGTGATCGGTAAAAGCCAGCAACCGCCGCCCGCCGCTCAGGGCAGCTCTTTGATCTGGATGCGCCGGTATTCCAACTGGCCGCGGTCGGCTTCGAGGCCGATGGGGCCGGTGGGCGGAAGCTTGAGGGCGGCTTCGAGGACTTCGCCATTGCAGGTGCAGCGGGCGACGCCGTCCTTGACGACGACTTCGATGACGTTCCAGTCCTGCACCCTGTATTTTGTGAGCTGCTTGTAAGGCCCGGCCACGAGGTAGTCGCGGCACTGGAGCTGGGGCTTGCGCAGGAAGATGCCGCTGTCCGCGTTCACGGAGGCGCGGAACTCGAGCTTGAGGATGAAGTCCTTCGGGAATTCCTTTTCGCTCCAGAGCTGGCGGAGGTGCGGGCCCTTGGCCTGGTCGAACGGGTTCACGGTGAGCGATTCACCTTTGGCCGTGTAACGTCCATCCGTCGCGTCCTGCTTGCCGGCGAGCGATTCGGTCGGCTTGCCCTCCTTGTCGCGGTAGCTCCAGCCGGTGAGATTCCTGCCGTTGTAGAGGCTGACGAAGCCGGGTTCCGGCTTCCAGGCATCGGCGGCGTGGGTGGTCGCGGCGGCGAGGCACAGGGCGGCGGTGAACTGGAGGAAGGTGCTGCGTTTCATGATGCGGGAGAGTTTGGACACGGGCGGATTAAAGAGGGGAGTTGCCGGCACCGCAAGTCGTTTGCCGCCGGGCGATCAACCGAGGACGCGTTGACGCTCCGCCGCTCCCAGCTCCCGCCACGTGCCTGCTGCGATGTCCTCCAGCCGGAGCTGCCCGATGCGCACGCGCACAAGCCGCAGTGTCGGGTGGCCGATGGCGGCGGTCATGCGGCGCACCTGGCGGTTCTTGCCCTCGACCAGTTCGAGGGAGAGCCAGCTGTCCGGCACGTTCTTGCGGACGCGGATGGGCGGATCGCGCGGCGGCATCTGCGGTTGAGGGTCGAGCAGTTGCGCGCGGCAGGGCAGGGTGCGATGGCCTTGGATGACCAAGCCTTGCTGAAGCTGGCGCAACGCCTCGTCTGAGGGAATGCGCTCGACCTGCACCCAATACTCGCGCTCGTGCGCGTGGCGCGGGTGAAGGAGCCGCTGGTTCAACTCCGCCTCGTCACTGAGCAGCAGCAGCCCTTCGCTGTCCGCGTCCAGCCGGCCAATGGGATAGACCGCCTTCGGAAAACCGAAGTCCGCCAGCGTGCGGAAATCCGATCCCGGCTCGGGCGTGAACTGCGAGAGCACGCCGTAGGGTTTGTGGAAGGCGAGGAGCATCAGGCGAAGGCCGGAAGAAGCGTGATTCTGACCGGAGCGGGTGACGTTTGCACTGGCGGGACTTTGCGCCGGGACAAATTTCGCGGGAAGAAAAAAGGCCATCAACCCGGTTGGCAAACGTTCCGATAACTTCTTCAGGCCCGGACAGCGCTTGTCCCACCCAGCCACGTAGGCTGCTTCAAAAAGAAAGACCGATTATGAAGCACCAAATGGAACTGACCCTCGCCAGTGCGACCCCCGCATTCCGCCGCGCCGCCCGCCGCCAGCGCCGCCTCCCCAGCGCGCACTGGTGGTTTGACCAGATGCGCAAGGCGGTGGACGAGGCGATGGACTGGCAGCCCGCCCCGCCCGCCCGTCCCGAGCAAACGCACCTGCTCCTGGCGGCCGGGCAGACGAGGGCGGCGTGAACTTTTGGAGTGCTGCTGCAAGCGGAGCGGCGGCATTCCTGTTCGGTGTTCACCCTTCAGGGTGCCCGGGCTTTCCGACACGCTGAAGCGTGGACACCAGAACAAAGCACCGTCGCGACGGCGTTCTGCCGACGCACTCCGTGTCACTTCGCTGCTGGCGCTGGCCGGCCCTTGTATTTCTCGTAGAGGCGCGTGTGGCGGCTTTCGAGCGACACCTCGTGGCCGGCGATCCACATCTGTTTCACGTTCGTGCGCAGGTCGAGAATGCTGCCGTCGCAGGCGAAGAACGTCGCTTCCTTGTTCGTTTCGAGTGAGCCGAGCCGGCTTTCCAGTCCCAGCACCTGCGCCGGGTAGAGCGTCAGCCCTTTCAGCGCCTCGGCTTCCGGCAAACCGAAGGCAACGGCCTGTGCGGCGGAGCAGGGCACGTTGCGCGCAAAGGCGGCGGACATGGAGCCGAGGCCCTGGCTGAACAGAACTTTCACGCCCGCCTTGTGCAACGTGGCTGCACCTTTGAACTGCTCATCGTATCGGTCGGTGTCGCGCGTGGGCTGGTCAAAGGTGGACTCGTAGATGACCGGAGTTTTGCCGGCCGCCAGCTCCCCGGCCACGCGCCAGGCGTCGCGTCCGCCCGCGATGACGATCTTGCATTTGCGCTGCCCGGCCCACACGAGCGCGGCCTTGATCTGCCGGACGTCGTCGGCGTGGACGATGACCGGGAGTTCTCCGCGCACGAAGGGCAGCATCGCCTCCCATGCGGGCACGTGTGGGGCGGCCCTGCCGTCCTTCGGCGTGATGCCGCGCGCGTTGGCGTAGGCGTGAGCCTCGGCGAAGAAGTCATCGAGTTCCTTGAGGCGCCTGGTGCGTTCCTTCGCCTGTTCGTCGGGGGTTTTGACCTTGCTGCCGCGTGCGAATTCCTTGGGCGCGACATTCAGGTTCATCGCGGGCCAGAAGACGTGCAGCGCGACGGGAGCCTTGATGGTCATTTCCTCCGACGTCCAGCCGGTGAGCGCAATGACGCCGGACTGGCCGCTCACCATGCCGCCGAGCGGCACCACGAGGGCATGAGTGATGCCGTTGGCGCGCGCGACGGGGATGAGTTCCGAATCGGGATTCACCGCGAGCCAGGCGCGCACGTCCGGCGTGAAGGTGCCGGTCTCGGTCGTGTCCTGCGTGGCGCGCACGGCGGAAACCTCGGTGAGACCAAGCGAACTGGTCGGGAGGATGAGGCCGGGGAAGAGGTGCAGGCCCTTCAAGTCCACCGTGCGTCCGGGTTTGGTGGCGGGTGCGGTCTTGGAGACCGAGAGAATCTGGGTGCCCTTGGTCAGCACGAAGCCGGGCGAGAGCGTCTCTCCGGAAATGGTGTGAACGGTCGAGCCGGCATACAGCACGGTTTCCTCCGGATTCCACGGTGCCAGCAGGTGCTTCAATGGCGGTTTGATGATGGGACGCCCTTCCCGGGAGACCTGGGCCTGAACGAGCAGCGGCAGGCCCATGGCAATCAGGAGGGCGAAGGCGGCGGCAAGGGACTTGGTCGCGGACATGGCTGCGTTTATGGGGTCAGGCGCGGGCAAGTTCAAGACCGCTTCCGCCTCGCGCTTGCCTGCCCCGGCGTTTTCAGGAAAGCTCCGCCCCACAAATGAAAAAGAAATCTGCCGCCCAATCTTTATCCCTCGCCCGCCAGTGGTCGTCCATCGTGGTGGACGGTGCCGAACGCGCCGCCAGCCGCGCGATGCTTCATGCCGTCGGGTTCAAGCGCGAGGATTTCCGCAAGTCGCAGGTCGCCGTCTGCTCCACCTGGAGCCAGGTCACGCCGTGCAACATCCACATTGACCAACTCGCTGTGAGCGTCGCGATGGGCGTCAACGAGGCCGGCGGCAAGGCGGTCGTCTTCAACACCATTACCGTCAGCGACGGCATCTCGATGGGCAGCGAGGGCATGAAGTATTCGCTCGTGTCGCGCGAGGTCATCGCCGATTCCATCGAGACGGTCGTGGGCTGCGAAGGCATGGACGGCCTTGTGGCCGTGGGCGGCTGCGACAAGAACATGCCCGGCTGCCTCATCGCCATGGCCCGCCTAAACCGCCCGTCAGTCTTCGTCTATGGCGGCACGATTCTCCCCGGCGACTACCACGGCAAGCCGGTGGACGTGGTGTCGTGCTTCGAGGCCGTCGGCCTGCACTCGGCGGGCAAGATGAGCGACAGGGATTTGGCCGATCTCGAAGAAGTCGCCATCCCCGGCGCGGGTTCCTGCGGCGGCATGTATACGGCCAACACGATGGCCAGCGCGATTGAAGCGCTCGGCATGAGCCTGCCCAACTCCAGCGCGCAGGCCGCAGTGTCCAACGACAAGACAAAGGATTGCGAAACCGCCGGCGCCGCCGTGCTGAACCTCATCAAGAAAGGCATCCGTCCGCGCGACATCATGACGAAGAAAGCCTTCGAGAACGCCATCACGCTCGTCATCGCCCTCGGCGGCTCGACCAACGCCGTGCTGCATCTGCTCGCGATGGCCAGCGCCGCGAACGTGAAGCTGACCATTGACGACTTCACCCGCATCGGCAAACGCGTGCCCGTGCTCGCCGACCTCAAGCCCTCCGGCAAATACGTCATGGCCAAGCTCGTCGAGATCGGCGGCACCGTGCCGCTGATGAAGATGCTCCTGGATGCCGGCCTGATGCACGGCGACTGCATGACGGTCACGGGCAGGACGCTCGCGGAGAACCTCAAGAATGCGCCGAAGTATCCCGCCGGCCAGGACGTGGTGCGCGACTTCACCAACCCCATCAAGAAGAACAGCCACCTCGTCGTCTTCCGTGGCAACCTGGCTCCCGGCGGCGCGGTCGGCAAAATCAGCGGCAAGGAAGGCCTGCAGTTCAACGGCAAGGCCATCTGCTTCGACAGCGAGGAAAAGGCGCTCGGCGCGATTCTCGACGGACGCGTGAAGAAGGGCCACGTCATCGTCATCCGCTTTGAGGGACCGCGCGGCGGCCCCGGCATGCGCGAGATGCTTTCGCCCACCAGCGCCATCATGGGCAAGGGCCTCGGCAAGGATGTCGCCCTCATCACTGACGGACGTTTCAGCGGCGGCTCGCACGGCTTCGTGGTCGGCCACGTCACGCCGGAGGCTTACGAAGGCGGCCCGCTGGCCATCGTGAAGAACGGCGACCCGATCATCTTCGACGCCGAGAAGCGCGAGATCACACTCGGCATTCCGGCGAAGGAATTGAAATCTCGTCTCAAAGCATGGAAGCGCCCCGCCCCGCGTTACACGCGCGGTGTCCTGGCGAAGTATGCCGCGACGGTGAAGTCCGCCAGCGAAGGCGCGGTGACGGATGTGGATTTGCGGGTGTAGGCGATACTTGTAAAACCCCGTCAAACTGACATCTTCACAGCGTATGAGCATGGCCGTCTTCCCCGAATGGGTGCAGTCCCAAAAGCTCGTCGCTGACCTGGCTGAACGGCTGGGTGGCACGTTGAATCTGGAGAGCGCGCAGACGATTCTTGCGCTCAAACTCGACGGACCGACACCGGAGCGCCGTCAGGAACTCGCGGACAAGGCCAACGAAGGACAACTCACCGTCGAGGAGCGTGCAGAATATGAGACTTACGCCCAGGTGCGCGGGATGCTCGCCATCCTCCAGTCCAAGGCCCGCCTCTACTTGAAGCAAACCGGGGTCGCATGACTGGCGCAGGACGGGATTTCGTGCGACAGCGCGCGGGTGGGCGTTGTGAATACTGCCGCCTGCCGGACCATGCGCTCGCGCCGGAGGATTTCCATGTCGAACACATCATCGCCCGGCAGCATCGCGGCAGCGACGATCCCGACAACCTTGCGTGGGCCTGCATCTACTGCAACCTCTACAAAGGCCCAAACCTGACGAGCATTGACCCGGATACCGGGAAGCTCACGCCGCTCTTCCATCCGCGCCGGGACCAGTGGGCCGAGCATTTTCGGTTGGACGGCACTCGCGTAACAGGATGCACCGCCGTTGGGCGAACCACAGCGTGGCTCCTGGAAATGAATGCGGAGATTGTCGTTCATCTGCGCGCCAGTCTGAGGCTGGAGGGACTCTGGTGAACAAGCGCGCCCTTCTCAAAGCCATCCTCGCCGCACTTCAGGATGAGTTGCAGACCTACGTCCGCGCCGCGAAGTCCGCGAGGGCGGAGGCCACCGATCCCCAGAGCCGTGCGGAAAATAAATACGACACGCGTGGTCTCGAAGCCTCCTACCTCGCCGCCGGCCAGGTGCGGCAGGTCATGGAGTTGGAAGCCGCCATCGCTGCCTTCGAGGCTCTGCCCGTGCGCAAGTTCGGGCCTGAAGAGGGCATCGGCCTCGGCGCGGTGGTGGAGTTGGAACAGGATGGTCGCCGGGCGTTTTACTTCGTGGGTCCGAGCTCGGGCGGCACGGAGGTGATGTGCGGCAAACAGGAGGTGCTGGTCATCACGCTCCAGTCTCCGCTCGGCGGCCAGCTGCAGGGCCGCAAGCAGGGGGAGCAGCTCGAATTGAACTTCGGCGGGAAGCAACAGCGGGCGCGGGTGCTCACGGTCATTTGAAGTTCCGAAGAGGAACAGCCCGCGAAAGACGCGAATGGAACCCGACGAAGGAAGGCGCTGGGTTGATTCCTCTTTCGCGTCAATTCGCGTGTTTCGCGGGCAAAACAAAACCGGCGGTCCCGCTTTCGCAGAACCGCCGGTGAAGTCGTCCGCCTCGTCGCCTCGGCGGCAACGGACTACATGTGCGCGATCATGTTGTCGCCGAACGCGGAGCACTTGATCTCGGTCGCGCCTTCCATGAGGCGGGCGAAGTCGTAGGTCACGCGCTTGCTGGCAATCGCGCCGTTCAGGCCCTTGATGATGAGGTCGGCGGCCTCGATCCAGCCGAGGTGCCGCAGCATCATCTCGCCGGAGAGGACGACGGAGCCGGGGTTGACCTGATCCTTGCCCGCATACTTCGGCGCGGTGCCGTGGGTGGCCTCGAAGATGGCGTGGCCGGTGACGTAGTTGATGTTGCCACCGGGAGCGATGCCGATGCCGCCGACCTGTGCGGCGAGGGCGTCGCTGAGGTAGTCACCGTTGAGGTTGAGCGTGGCGATCACGTCGAAGTCCGTCGGGCGCGTGAGCACCTGCTGGAGGGCGATGTCGGCGATGGCGTCCTTGATGAGGAGCGCGCCGCCGGCGAGCGCGGCCTTCTGCTCGGCATTCGCGGCTTCCTCGCCCTTTTCCTTCTTGGTCTTTTCCCACTTCGCCCAGGTGTAGACCTTGTTGCCGAAGATCCGTTCCGCCGCGCTGTAGCCCCAGTCGCGGAAGGCGCCCTCGGTGTATTTCATGATGTTGCCCTTGTGGACGATGGTCACGCTGCGGCGCTTGTTCGCGAGCGCGTATTCCACGGCGGACTTCATCAGGCGGATGGTGCCGACGTTGGAAACGGCCTTGATGCCGATGCCGACCTGCACGGGGATGTGCGAGGCGTCATGGTCGGGCGAGGCGAGCTTCATGTAGCCGGCGATGGCTTCCTTGGTGCCGAAGCGGATCTTGGAAAAATCCTTCGGAAACTCCTTCGCGATGAAATCGAGGACCTTCTGCGCCTCGGGCGAGCCGGCGACGAACTCGATGCCGGCGTAGATGTCCTCGGTGTTCTCGCGGAAGATGACCATGTCCACCTTCTCCGGGTGCTTCACGGGGGAGGGGGCGCCGGTGAACCACTGCACGGGACGCAGGCAGACGTAGAGGTCGAGCATCTGGCGCAGGGCGACGTTGAGCGAGCGCATGCCGCCGCCGATGGGCGTGGTGAGCGGACCCTTGATGCCGACGAGGAACTCGCGGAACGCCTCGACGGTGTCGTCGGGCAGCCAGTTGTTGAACTTCTTGAAGGATTCCTCACCGGCGAAGACTTCCATCCACGCGATCTTGCGCTGGCCGCCGTAAGCCTTCTCCACGGCCGCGTCCATCACGCGGACCGACGAGGCCCAGATGTCGGGGCCGGTGCCGTCACCGCGGATGAACGGGATGATCGGGTTGGTGGGGACGCTGAGTTTGCCGTTGGCGATGGTGATCTTGCCGCCGGCGGGGACGGTGCATGTGGTGTAGGGCATGATGAGTTGAGGGTTGAAAGTCGAGGGTTGAGAGTATTTCTGTTTTGTCACGCGGCGGGCCGCGCAAAGAGAAGGCGTTTGTAGCGGACGCGCACCGACCCGGCAAGCGGTTTGGTGGTCTCGTTGTGCCGCTTATGCCAGGTGTGAGAAAGATTTGACGGCACCGGGATCTCAGACCGCGTTTTCCTTCAACCCTGGCGGTTGAGCGCTTACTCCCGCGCCAGCGTGTCCATCCAGATGGTGACCGGGCCGTCGTTCACGAGCGCCACTTGCATGTCCGCGCCGAACTCCCCGGTGTGGACGGGCCTGCCCAGCTCCGCCGCGATCCGGGCAACGAAGGTTTCGTAGCGCGGGATGGCGGCTTCCGGTTTCGCCGAGCGCAGGTAGGACGGGCGGTTGCCCTTCCTGGTGCTCGCGAAGAGCGTGAACTGGCTCACGACGAGAATCTCCCCGCCCACGTCCTGCACGGAGCGGTTCATCAGCCCGGCATCATCCGCGAAGATGCGCAGGCGGACGATCTTACCCGCCAGCCATTCGATGTCCTCCGGCGTGTCGGCATCCTCCGCGGCCACGAGCACCAGCAGGCCGCGCCCGATGGTGCTCCGGACCTGTCCGGCGATGGTGACGCTGGCTTCGGAAACCCGCTGGATGACGGCGCGCATGATGCGGGGAAATTGCGAAGTCAGAACCAGCCGGCGTCAAGCGGATACCTCACTTATGCTCCGCCGTTTCTTTGTGCCCGAGCCCGAGGAAGAAGAGGACGCCGGCCGAGATGCCCATGGAGAAACAGAGGAACCAGAGGCCGCCGACAAACGAGCCGGTGTGCTTCTCCACCTCGCCGAGCACGGTGGGACCGAGGAAGCCGCCGAGGTTCCCGATGGAGTTGATGAGGCCGATGCTGCCCGCCGCCGCCGCCTCGGTGAGGAAGAGGCTCGGCAGCGACCAGAAGGCCGGCATGTAGGATTTGAATCCCGCGAAGGCCACCATGAAGCACAGCACGGTGAGCCACAGCTCGCCGCGCGTGAACGGGGCCAGGCCGATGGCAGCGGCCCCGATCAGGATGGGCACGACGGCGTGATAGCGGCGCTCCTTGTGCAGGTCGGAACTCCAGCCGACGAAGAGCTGGCCCACCAGACCGAGCGCGGGCGGGAGCATGACGAGCCAGGTGAGCTGGTTGAAGTTCATGCCATACCAGTCCCGCAGGATGCTCGGCAGGAAGAACTCGATGCCGTAGCTGCCGGTCACGGTGCAGAAGTAGGCGAGCGCGAGCAGGAGCACCTTCGGATGGCGCAGGGCTTCAAGCACCGTCATGCGCCTGCCCTGCGAGCGCGCGGTGCGCTCGCGTTCCAGCTCCTGCTCCAGGGCGTCGCGCTCCTCGGCTGTGAGCCACTTTGCCTGGCCCGGCCTGTCGGTCAGCGCGAAGAACACGACGACGCCCAGCACCACGGCGGGAATTCCCCAGAAGACGTAAACGCACTGCCAGCCTTCGAGGCCGAAGAACTCCGGGTGATGCACGGTCACGCCGTTGATGATCTCGTCGGTGCCGACCTTGAGCAGCGCGTTGGAAATCTTCGGGCTGAGAATCTGCGCAAAGGGCGTCGCGACGAGAAACCACGCCAGCGCCTTCGCGCGGTCTCGGCCGGGGAACCAGTGCGTGAGATACACGATGATGCCGGGGAAGAAGCCGGCTTCCGCGAGCCCGAGGAAGAAACGCACGCCGTAGAACTGCGACGGCGTCCTCACCAGCGCCGTGAGCGCGGCCACGATGCCCCAGGTGATCATGATCCGGCTGATCCACTTCCGCGCGCTCCAGCGCTCCACGAGCAGCGTGCCGGGAATCTCCAGCAGGAAGTAGCCGAGGAAGAACATGCCCGCGCCGAGACCGATGACCGCGTTGTCGAAGCCCGGCAGGTCGCGCGTCATCGTGAGCTTGGCGATGGAGACGTTCGCGCGGTCCACGTAGGCGATCACGTAGCAGACGAAGAGCAGGGGCAGCAGCCGCCAGTAGGCCTTGCGGCGCGCGCGGTCGAGGGCGGAGACGGGGCTGGTGGGGGCGTCGGGCATGCAAGGCATCGGTTCAGTCCACCAGTATTCCGGCGATGGTCGCAGTCACATAGCAGGCCAGCAGACCGCCGATCATGGCGCGCAGGCCCAGTTTGGCGAGGTCGGCGCGGCGGTCGGGGATCATGGAGCCGATGCCGCCGATCTGGATGGCGATGCTTGTGAAGTTGGCAAAGCCGCACAGCGCGTAGGTGACGATGGTAACGCTCCGGGGATCAAGCGCGTCGCGCACTTTCGTCAGCGAGAGGTAACCGATGAATTCGTTGATGACGATGCGTTCGCCGAGGATCTGGCCGACGGAGAAGCAATCCTTCAGCGGCACGCCCATCAGCCAGGCGAAGGGGTAGTTCAGCCAGCCAAAGACGGTTTGCAGCGGCGGGGCGGCGGTGGCCACGCCGACCTTGGCCAGCGCCCAGCCCAGCAGCGCATTGACCAGCGCCACCACGGCCACAAAGGCGATGAGCATGGCCATGACGTTGAGCGAGAGCATTGCGCCGTCGCTCGCGCCACGGCAGAGGGCGTCGAGGCCGTTGTGGGTCTGTCGCTCGATGCTGGCGTTTGCCCCGGCGGCGGTTTCGCTGGCCTCGGTTTCGGGCAGCATGACCTTGGCGATGAGCAGCGCGGCGGGCGCGCTCATCACCGAGGCGGTGAGCAGGTGACCGGCGGAGATGCCGAAGCCGACGTATGCGGCCAGGACACCGCCGGCAATGGTGGCCATGCCGCCAGTCATCAGGGCCATGAGTTCGCTGCGGGTCATCTTGGGGAGGTAGGGCTTTATGACAAGCGGGGCCTCGGTCTGGCCCATGAAAATGTTTGCCGCCGCCGCGAGGCTTTCACTGCCGCTGGTCTTCATCAACCGCTCCATCACCCGCGCCACGCCGCGCACGATGAGTTGCAGGACCCCGTAGTGGTAGAGGAGGGAGGACAGTGCCGAAACGAGGATGATCGTGCTGGTGATCGTGATGACGAAGACGAAGCCGGAGGACAGGCCGAGTCCTTTTTGCAGCGCCGCTTCATTTGCCAGCGGGCCAAAGACGAAGCTGGAACCTTCCGCCGCGAAACCGAGCAGCCTGGTGACGGCATTTTGGAAGCCGTTGAAAAAATCCTGCCCCGGCACGGTGTTGAGGATGAGGAATCCGAAGAGGAACTGCAGCAGCACGCCGGAGATGACCGTGCGCCAGGGGAACCGCTTCCGGTCGGTGGACAGCGCCCAGGCGAGCGCAATGAAGGCAGCCAGTCCGAGCAGGCTGGTAAACTTGAGGAGCACGAGCGGACGGTAGGCAGACAGGTCGGGGCGGGCAAGGCTCGCGTAGCCGCAGGCTTCAGCCTGCGCGTCCGGCAATTGGGACCGATCCGCAGCGACCACGAAGGCGCTACGCCCCGAACAGTTCCTTCATCTGCTTCAGCACCGGCGGCACGGCGGTGTAGGGGTTGTCCTTCGCCTCGAACTCCAGCGCGACGAAGCCCTGATAGTGCGCCTCGCGGAGAATCTTCACCTTGCGCGCAAGGTCCGCCGGTTCGGATTCCTTCGCGCCCTTGCGCTTGATCTCCGTCTTGAACTGCACGTTGACGGCGTAGGGCGCGATCTGGGCGAAGTCGTCGTAGGGATTCTCCGTGTGGAAGTTGCCCGAGTCGAGGTTCACGCCCAGCCAGCGGCTGTTGACCTGCTTGATGAGCCTGAGCAGGTGCTCGGCGCTGCCGATGGCGTCGTGGTTCTCGATGCCGAGGAATACGCCCTTCTGCCCGGCGTAGTCGCAGCACTCTTCGAGCGCTGAAACGACCAGCTTGTCCGCCTCCTCGCGGGACAGCTCCTTCGTCTGCCCGGCGAAGACGCGGATGTGCGACGTGCCAAGCACGGCGGCGCGGTCAATCCATTGCTTCGTCTGCGCGATCTCCTTGTCGCGTTTCTCGCCCTTCGGGTGGGAGAAGTTGTTGCCAATCGCCGAGCCGCTGATGGCCACGCCCTTGACGAAGGCGTGGCGTCGCACCTGCACGAGATAGTCGGTGGTCAGTTCCCTGGGGAAATAATAGCCCGTCAGCTCCGCCCCCACGCAGCCGTTCTCGGCGCAGAAGTTGATGAACTTGAACATGTCCATTTCCAGGCCGGCGGGCGGAACGGTCTTCGAGGTCGGGCGCTGCACATCGGCGCCGAAGAAATCGCGGAACGAATAGGCCGCGAGGCTGAGTTGCAGCCGGGCGCTGCCGGTGCGGCCCAGCGGCTCGATGGCCCGCGCGGCGGGCGCGGCGAGCAGCGTGGTGGCGGTGGTCTGGAGGAACTGGCGGCGTGAGAGAGTTTTCATGGTCTGAGCCGCGAGCGAAGCACAAGGCGCACCGGGCGAAAATGAAAAAAAGCGCCTCTTGACCCCGAAGCCGGCCCGACCCGCCAGGCAAGCTGGGACGCTTGCGGCACGGCCGGCCGGAGGCCGGCGCTACGTAGCGCCCGCGTCTCGCGGGCCATATCGCCGGCGTCCGTGCCGGCTCGGCTTCGGGGTCAAGATGCGCCCAATGAAAAAGTCCACTGGAGAATCCTGGAGAATCCTGTTGTGCGGCGTCACCGCTGTGTTAGAAGGGCGGGCGACAGCATTGCGAAGAACATTATGTAACCAGTTTAACCAAAATTTTTGCGTGGCTACGGCTACGGTCTGTCAGAAAACCGCGAATTTTCCTCAAGAGACCAGCCCTGCTCGCGCCCCATCGGGCGCGGCTTGGCGTATTCTCTTGAATGGCGCTTCGCGGTGCCTCTGACAGGGTGCGTTAAGTTCGCGCCCCTTTTATGCCAGCTTCCTTTTTCCAACCCAACCCAATCCAAATGAAAAAACCCGCCCACCGCGTGCTTGCGGTTGAGGATCATCCGGCAGTCGGGGAGCTGATGCGGCTCGCCTTGAGCCGTTCACTCATTCAAGCCACCATCATCACCAGCGGAGAGGAAGCGTTGGCGCACCTGACCACCGAAACCTACGACCTGATATTGCTGGACATCAGTTTGCCCGGCATGAGCGGGATCGAGGTGTGTCGCAAGTTGAAGGCCGATTCGCGGCTCCGGCGCATTCCCGTCATTTTTGTCAGCGGCGAGTCCGGTATCGAATACAAGCGCGAGGCCCGGCTGCTTGGCGCGGTGGATTTCATCGAAAAGCCCTTCGTGCTACTGGACTTTCTATCGCGCGTCCTGGGCCATCTGAACATGGGGATGAAGGGCGAGCGGCAACTGCACCATTCATAGGCGATGCCGAAACCCTGACGGTGGCCCCGCTTTCACCGCCGACTCAGGGTGGCCTCACGGCTGCGGAAGGTCGGTGGGGACGAAGGTTGTGGCGGGGGCGTCGGGCGCGTGCTTCAGATATTTGTCAAACCACTGGACGGTTTCCCAGTGGACGTGCTCGACGCTTTCGCGGGCTTCGTAGTTGTGGCTCTCGTGGGGGAGGATGACCAGCCGGGTGATGCCGCCGTTGCCCTTGATGGCCTGGTAAAGCCGCTCGCTTTGCAGCGGGAAGGTGCCCGGGTTGTTGTCGGCATCGCCGTGGATGAGCAACAGCGGTTCGTTGATCCGGTGCGCAAACATGAAGGGCGACATGCGCGAATAGATGTCGGGCACCTCCCAAAGCGAGCGGCGCTCGTTCTGGAAGCCGAAGGGCGTGAGCGTGCGGTTGTAGGCCCCGCTGCGCGCGACGCCGACCCTGAAGATGTCCGTGTGCGCCATGAGGTTTGCGACCATGAACGCGCCATAGCTGTGGCCGCCCACACCGACGCGGTTCGGGTCGGCGATGCCCATTTCCACGGCCTTGTCCACGGCGGCCTTGGCGCTGGAAATGATTTGTTCGAGGAAGGTGTCGTTGGCTTTCTTGCTATCGCCGATGACGGGCATGGTCGCGTTGTCGAGGATGGCGTAGCCCTGCGTCACGAGGAAGAGATGGCTTGCGGCGCTGAACGTCGTGTAGCGCTTTGCGGAGGTGGTGACCTGTCCGGCAGTATCGCTGTCGCTGAACTCACGCGGGTAAGCCCACAGAATCGTGGGCAGGCGCTGGCCGGGCTGGTAGTCCGCCGGAAGGTAAAGCATGTAGGAGAGGGCCACGCCGTCGGGGCGCTGGTAGGTGACGAGCTGTTTGCGGATGCCGCGGAGCTGCGGCATGAGGTCGTGAAAGTCGGTGATCGCCTTGCGTGAACCGTCGGCCTGGTAACGGATGAAGTAGTTTGGCGGGCGGTTGGGGGAGTCGCGCCGGGTGATGAATTCCGAGGCATCCTGCTTGAGAAACGCGACGACAGACTCGTGGCCGCCATCGTCGCTCTGAAACAGGCGCTCAGAGCGGAGCGTGGCGAGATTCAACGTGTCGAGGAACGGGCGTTCGCCATCGGGTGAGGCCCCCGCACCGGAGAGGAAAAGGCTGCCTTCATGCACCCGGGCCACGCGGAACCCGTTGGTCAGCGGGCGGAGCAGGGGCGTGCCGGGGTCGCTGTAGCGGTCCTGGGCGGAGATGTCCCAGAGCAGCCGCGACGGCTCGGCGGGCGCATTGGGATTGATGAGCCAGG
>JBAYGL010000070.1:0-15119 GCA_041666725.1 Limisphaerales bacterium | reverse complement strand
GAGCGTGTCCGCCACCTCACCGGCCCTGAGCGCGCCGGTCATCGCGATGCCGGAGAGCAGCGCCAGCAGCACGATGGCGAGGATGTCCTCGACGATGAGGATGCCGAAGATGACCTGTGCGAACGGCTCCTTCGTGCGACCGGCTTCCTGCAGCGCCTTCACGATGATGGTCGTCGAGGAGATGGAGATCATCGCGCCGAGGAAGAGTGAATCCATCCGCCCCCAGCCGAACCACTGGCCGATCTCGTAGCCGACGAGGATCATCAGCATGATTTCCAGCGGCGCGGCGATCAGCGCGGTCGTGCCGACCTTGCGCAGCCGGCGGAAGCTGAATTCCAGCCCGAGCGAAAACATGAGGAAGACGATGCCCAGCTCGGACAGCGTCTTGATGGTCGTCTCGTCGGCGATGAGCGGGACGGGCAGGACGTGCGGGCCGATGAGCACGCCGGCGAGGATGTAACCGAGCACAACCGGCAGCCGGAGCTTGTGGAAAAGCACCGTCACCAGCGCCGCCGCCATCATCACGATGGCGAGGTCTTGCAGGAACGTCTCGCCTTGCATCGTCGCGAACAGTCTGAGGACGACGCGCAGCCCGGGTCAAACCTTTGGCCCGGGGCCGCGCTGCTTGTGCGCCGGCCCTCCACCGCCCTGGACGGGCGGCGGAGAAAACCCATAGGTCTTCAGCCATTCCTCCGTCGGCGCGTGAATGCGCACCGCGCGCTTCGTGAACGGGTCGCGATAGGCCAGTTCCATCGACCGTAGCGCAAGCGGCGGCCGCGTGTAGGGCGCCTCTTCCGCCGAGGGGCCGTAAAGCGGATCGCCCAGGATGCCATGCCCCGAGGCGCTCAGATGCACGCGGAGCTGGTGCTGCCGCCCCGTGAGCGGATGCGCCTCCACAAGAGTGAAAGCTCCCTTGGACCACAACACGCGGAAGAACGTCTCGCACTCCTTGCCCTCCTGCTCGTCCACGCGGATGCGCCCAATGGCCTGCGGGTCGGGACCGAGCGGCAGCCGGCACGTCCACTCGGCCTCGCGGGGCTTGCCGTGGACGATGGCGAGGTAGCGCTTCTCCATCCGGCGCGTCTCGAACAAGTCGCCATACGTCTCCACCGCGCCGAAGCTCTTGCCGAACAGCAGCACGCCGCTGGTGTCCGCGTCGAGCCGGTGGATGTAGCGCAGAAATTTCAGGTTCCGCGAGCGCGCCCAGAAATGCCCGGCGGCGATGGACGAGGCGATGGCCGCCTGCAAGTTCCAGCCCGTGCGCTGCCACGAATGCGGCACGAGCATCCAGCCGGCCGGCTTGTCGATGGCGATGACCGACCTGTCCTCGAAGAGAATGGGGATCGGCGCGGCGTCGGGAAGTTCGATGAACGGCGGTTTGGGCACGGCGGCGATGGTCAGTTTTCGATCTTCAGCAATGGGTCGTGCGCAACGCGCCGACACGCCTACTGAACACTGAAGCGTGAAAACTGAACATCAAAAGTTCCGCCGCCCTCCTGCAAGGAAGGCTCCTTGCGGCGCCATGGAAAGCCCCCCTGCGGGCTCTCATCGACGTGGAAACGCGCACCGGCTGCGCCCTCTCTCGGTCGCTGACAGGTTTCGATCACTTTTCATAGGTTCTGCATCATCCCCCGGGCCAATTCGAAAACCTCAGGAACGGTCTGCCCCGTTGCTTCGGCAATCTGCAAGCATCACCAACGCCCCGGCATCACTTCCCGGACGATCTGCCACAGGCCTTGGGCATCCGGCAGCATGGGAACGACGCCCGACCGCATAACTTGGGCGTCCTGCCGCCTGCCTTTGGCGTCCGGCACGGTGACAGACGGCGGAGAAGTGCCATAGAGCGAGACAAAACTGAGGTCGGAGGCCAAAACGGTGCGGCCGGACGACAAAGAAGTGCGGCTGGATGGCAAAGGAGTGCGGTCGAACGCCAAAGATATGCGGCAGGACGCAAAAGCGGTGAAGCCGGACACCAAAGCAGTCCGGCTTGGCGGGAAAGGAATGCTGCCGGACGCGGAAGCTGTGATGCAACCTCGTCCCAAAGGCTTGCAGATTGGAACAGACACGGAGACGGACGATGAAGCGATGCCGTCGGACGCTGAAACCTTGCTGTTTGGTGCTGAAGAATGTGCGCCCAGTTGGCCGACTGGGTGCGCTGAAACACGGTTGGACTTTTACGACTGCACCGTAAACACTCGACAAAGATTTCATGGAACAGCTCCCTCAAAACCTTAAGGCACTCCTCCAAGACATCGGAGAAGACTCCGTTTTACTTCACCTCTCAATCCTGCTTGGAGACGTAGCCGGTTGGAACGTGTATCGCAGTTACGCCGAGAACGCTTGCGATATTGTATTACGTCGCACGCATGGAACTCCAAGGAAGGGATATCGAAAGGAATTAAGAATTGAGGTTAAGTCTCGGCAAAATCTTGCAACTGTGAGAGAGGGGCAACAGATGCATTTCATTCTTAGCAAGGCAGAGTATGACAGCTGCCAGTTCTTGGTCGCCTATTGGTTCGAGCGCGGTCAATATTTCGTCGTGCCGAAAAGCGAGCTCAAGCCGGCGACGAAGGCGAAGAAAAGTTATCGTTTCATTGCCAATATTCTGAAGAACGGGGATTACAATGCGGTTAGCAAGCGCTTTCTGGATAGATGGGACCGGATCACTAACCTGCTAAAGTGAATCCCGGTTATCTGCCCACCCGGTTCAGCGTGTAATACGCCGAGGTGTGCAGCGGCTCGGTGCCGTCGGCGGCGCGGAGGTTGGCGTGGTGCAGTTCGTAGAGCTTCCCCGTGCGCAGCTCGGGCAGCCGGAGCCGCACGCTGCGTCCGTCGGCTGACACGGTCGCGGAGGCCACCTTCACCGGCGTGATGTCCTGCTGCGGCGAGCCGTATTGCGGGCGGTAGAGATAGTGGTAGTGCGAGAGGGACCAGTTGGCCGGGTTCGCGGCGGCCTGCGGGTTCACGGGCCTGGTGAAGCGCACCTCGAAGCCATCGGAAGCCAGCTTCATCGTCTCGATCTCGAAGGGCACTTCGCCGTTCCACACGACGCGTTGCAGGCCGAAGGACTTGCCGCCGGTGCTGCCCCAGCCGCGGTCCGTCTGGCCCACGAAGAGGCTGCCGTCGGGCGCGAAGGCCGCGCGGTTGTTGCCGCCCTGGAAGCCGACGCGGAACGGCAGGCACGCGCCCTGCCATTCGCCGTCCACCTTCTCCAGCGCCACGCGCACGACGAGGCAGCGGCTCTCGTCGCACACGAACATCTGCCCAGCGAACGGCCCGAACTTCCCGCCGGTCGTGTCCACCACCGGCTCGGCAAGCGACTGGCCCATGGTGCCGTAGGGGAAGAGAATCGCGGGCGGCTTGCGAAACTTGACGAGTTCCTCCGGCGTGGCCTTGCTCCAGTCGCCGGTGAAGTCCGGATCCCACTTCAGCCCCTGCGGATGGCCGTGAAACGCGCCCCGGCTGACGTGGTGCAGGGGCGAGGTGCCCATCCACTCGCCCTGGTTGTCCGCGATGAAGAGATCGCCGTCAGGAGTCATGCAGAGGCCGTTGGGTGAACGCAGGCCCTTGCTCCACGGGATGAACTCGCCCCTGGGTGTGACCTTGAAGCTCCAGCCGAAATACTTGCCCGGCCCGCTCACGCCGATGCCAGAGATCGCGCCCCAGAGGTTGCCTTCCTTGTCGCGCACGGGGCCGAAGATGTAGGCGTGCTGGCTGGCGGAAACGCCGCAGCTCTGGTCGAGCGTCTCAAACAAATCCGCCTTGCCATCGCCGTCGGTGTCCGCGATGCGCGTCATCTCGGAGCGCTGCACGACGAAGACTTCGCCGGGCTTGCCGGCGAGGATGCCGAGCGGCTCCTGCAGGCCGGACGCGAAGAGTTCCCAGCGGTCGCCGTAGCCGCCGAGGTCAGGAGGCGGACCGCCCGAACTGGCAGGCGCGGCAGCCTTGAGCATCGCCGCGCGGTTCAGGCCGGGCCTGACGCAGTCGGCCTGCATCGCGGCGCTGACGTAGCGCCAGATTTCGCCGCGCCGGGTGCAGATCATCAGCGAGCCGTCCGCCTGGAACGCCATGCCGCCGACCTCCAGCGCGAGCCCCGCCGGGAGCGCGACGGTTTCCAACTTGTAGTAGCGGGCCTCGCCCGCCGGCGGGAAATCTGCGTTCAACCGCGCGTTGAGCTGCTCACGCAAGTCGCGGCCCAGCGGGTCCAGGTCGAAGAAGAACGGGGCGATCTCGGTGAATGTGAGCGAGAGAAAGTTGTCACCCGCGCGCAGCCTGACGTTGAAAGCCACCGGGTCGGCGATGTTGCCGATCTGCGTCGCCAGCCAGCCGGCCGGTCCGATTTCAGACGGCATGAGCCCGCCATTGAACTTTGCCTGCACCGGACGCTTGCAGCCGATGCGCAGCGTCACCTCGCGTTCGGCATCGGCGTGCAGCGTGAAGAAAAGCGACTTCACCGTGGCGTCGAGCGGGGTCCACTGGGCGTTCGGAAGCTGGATGAATTTCGCACCGCTCAGGTCGGCGGAGCCGTCGGGCTTGAGTTGAGGCGCGGCAGGAAACGCGTGAACTGATCCGAGACGGGCGGCCGGGAGCTGTTTCAAGGTCGCTTCGACCGCTGTGCGCTCGGTCTGATCGCGGGAGGCCTGCCTGACATAGAGGAGCCTGGGCTTCGCGCTGTTGTCGCCACCGAGAGCCGCCGGAGTCTGTGGTTTGGGGGCATCGCCGGGAGCGGCAGACACGACCGGGACAACGGCGCTGGCGAGGAAGAGCAGGAGAAGCGTCCTCAAGAATCGTTTCATGACTGGGCGCAGACTAGGCGGACACGGAACGCACCGCAACGCAGGACAGCGCGTCCCGTCTGTCATTCTGACCTCCAGGTTCCGATGAAGCGGTTCGGAGTTCAATTGAACAGCGAAGATGCGAAGGCGCGAAGGGTTTGCTCGAAAATGGTTTGATTGAAACGGCTGGCACGTTTGTGCAGGAAAGCGGTTGAGTGCCTCAACCTGTCTGTCCGGACTTCGCGCCTTTGCTCCTTCGCTGTTCAACTCTGTTTCCAATTTTCCGCTTCCGCCGAAGCGGTTCGCCTTCGGAATTTGATTGAACAGCGAAGATGCGAAGGCGCGAAGGGGTTTGATCGGAAATGGTTTGATTGAAACGACTGACGCGTTTGTGCAGGAAAGCGGTTGAGCGCCTCAACCTGTCTGTCCGGACTTCGCGCCTTTGCTGCTTCGCTGTTCAACTCCGTTTCCAACCGGCAGTCAGGCACGATTCACAGCAGCGCGCTCAACCGCTTCAACATCGCGCCCGTGGCCTCCAGCCACCAGCCGAGCACGGTGAGCAGGCCGGCCTTGCCCGTGAGGAGCGGGATGCCCAGCAGCAGGACCAGCACGTTGCCCAGGAAGATGACGACTGCCGAGAAGAGATACCCCTGCCCCGTGATGTCGGATTGCCGGGTCTGGAAAATCTCCCACGTGAGCGTGAGATGGAAGGCGTAGGCCGCTCCCAGCAACAGGTGGAACAGCGGCGTCCACCGCGCCCAGCCCCAGATGAGATGCCCGGCGAGAAACACCGTCACCACGATCACCGCGTAGAGCGGGAAGAAATACGGCGCGAGCGCGACGAGGAAGTTGGACTTCGTCACCACCACCTCGCCGCCCTGCGAGGAAGCCTTGAACTTCTTCACCCTGCCGCCGAAAAGCCACGACCAGACGACATGCGTCAGTTCGTGCCCCACCACATACACCCACATCGGGCGCGGCAGCAGCGCGAAGATCACCAGCCAGCAGGCCGCCCCCGCCACCAGGGGCACCCAGACCTCCACCGCCCCGCCACTGACACGCGCGACCCTGACCAGTGCCGGCACCGCGCCCGCGCACAGCGGCAGCAGGAGGAGGCCGAGGATGAATTTCAGCCACTTGGGCACGGCGCAAAGTGGGGTGAAGGGCGGGCCGGAATCCAGCCGAAACCCAAATCGATTGAAACCTTCCCTTGGCAACCCCGTCTGACAACTGGCAAGATGCAACCCGTCAGACATGCAGGCATGAAAAAATCAAAGAAGCATTCACTCTGGGCTTTTACCCTCATCGAACTCCTTGTCGTCATTGCGATCATCGCAATTCTCGCAGGCCTTTTGCTGCCGGCACTGGCCAAGGGGAAGATCAAGGCCAAGCTCATCAAAGCGATGAACAATGCCAAACAGTTGAGCCTTGGGTGCAAGATGTATTCCGACGATTCCGACCGCGTGCTTGTGGCCCTGGCGCAGCAAGGCTCCACGGTGCCGCCCAAACTCATCGGCAGCGTAGGCTACACTTACTGGGTGGACTTGATCGGGCCCTACGTGGGCCGCGACGCGCAGATTTTCCGGGCACCGGGAACCACGAGCTGGGGGCTTGGATTGAATCACCCGAATCTCGGTTATTGGAACGTGAACGCCGCCGTTGCCACCACACCGGTGATTACAAGTCGAATCCGGGAAAACCAAGTCAACCGGCCGACTGCATCCATCGTTTTGGCGGATGCTGCTTTCATATCTACCAACACACCCGCGACGCAAGATCCCGACACCTGGCAGGCAGCAAACCCGGCCGGAGGAGGCTCGCTATACTTTCGCACGCCCGCCAACGGCTGCTGCTACGATGTCCCCGGCGGCAGCGACCGGGTGTATGGGCGATACGACGGTCGGGCAACGGCCACTTTCGTGGATGGACACGCGGAAAGCATGAAACCCAGCGCGATGGGCTTTCAGTATCCTCAAAGAGATCCAAACGCCCTGTGGGATCAGTTCTGAGCCGACGGAGGCGGCAGAAACCCCGCGACCGGAGCACCACGAATGAAGGCCCCGGCTGTGGCGGTCGCTTCTGCGCCCTGAAGACCGCACCCTACCGCAAAGTTCCGATCAGGCGCGACCGAAGGAAGCCATTCCCAGTCTGCTAGTTGTTGGTCAGGACAAACACCTTGGTTTCCGGGTCCATGGCGTATCGCTGTCCTTCCGGAGGAGCCGGGACCTTGGAAAGCATCCCCGCCTTGACCAATTGCTCAGGACTTGTCAGGGGTGTCTGCTGCGACATATACCAAGCGACGGCGAGCTGGTTCAGCGCGGCCAGCCTCTCCGCCGGGCTCCCCTCGTAAAGCTGGTGCTCGAATTCTTTCCTTACCGTCACCGCCGGGCTGCTCGCCCCGGCGGCCTTCGATTCCCCTGCCTTGGGCTTCTTGCCATCCGCAGTGGCATTTTTCCCGGGCGTTGCTGATGAAGCGCCATCTCCTTTCCCGCATCCCGCGAGGAAAACCGTGATGAGAGAAGCAGCCACGACGAGGGTCATTACATTGGTGCGCATATCGAGTGCGGGCAGCTTAGTCCGATCAACTGAAACTTGTCAAAGGAGTGTCGGCGGATGTCGCGAAAAACAGAACCCCCTGCCCGCGCTGAAACAGTTCAGTTCACCCTGCGCAAAGCGCGGCATCGCCGCCGGGAGTCAGAGCTTTTCGCGCCCGGCAAAGCCACTGTCGAGATCGTGCCAGTGGGTGATGTCGTCTTCTTCCATGTTCCAGCAGAGGAAGACTTCCTTCCCGGCCTGGATGGCGGGAAAATCCACGAGGCCGGCCTCCAGATCCTTCACCTGGATTCCGCGCCTGTTGAACTCCTCCAGGATTTCCCTGAAGGCGCTGAGATTGCGCACCCACTGGTTGACCTTGCCGCCTCCGAATTCGTCACCGTCATTCAAGCGCGGCTCGGTGCTCTGGTCGTAGGAGGCAAGATCGCGCTGGAGCCGCTGGAGCTGCTGGAGCCAGGTGCGGAGCCGGGGGATGAGTTCGCGGGCCTCGGCGACGGTGTAGTGCTTGGAAAAGCGCCGGTCCATGATCGGGTCACGGTTTGCCGGGCGCGGGCGGAGCGGCCTTGAGCTTCGCCTGGATGGCGTCGTTGGGCTCGATGGTCAGGGCTTTCTCCCATTGCTCGCGGGCCTTTTCGGGCTGCTTGAGGGCGGCGTAGATGTCGCCGAGATGGTCGTGAAGGGTGGCGTCCGGCTCCTTCTGGAGCTTGAGGGCCTTGAGCTGGTATTCGAGGGCCTCCCTGGGCAGGTTGAGCTTGAAGAGCACCCAGGCCAGGCTGTCGAGGAATGCGGCGTTTTCCGGCTCCAGCTTGAGCGCCTTCTCAATCATCGCGCGGGCCTCGACGAGGTTTTCACCGCGCTCGGCCCACATGTAGCCGAGGTAGTTGAGCGCCTCGGCGAAGTCGGGCGAAAGATTGAGCGACTGCCGGAAGTAGTTCTCGGCCTGCTTGAAATCCTTGTGACGCTCGTAAGCCGTGCCGACCTGGAAGAAGAACAGGGCGGTGAGCTTCTCAGGATCGTCGCGTTTCGCGAGCAGCTCGGCGGTGGTGAAGTGCTTGATGCTCGCCGCGTAATCCTTGGTGCGGCTGTGTGCGATGGCGGAGTAGAATTCGAGCTGGAAGTTCGCCTTGAACTTCTTCCGCGCCTGTTCGAGCACTTTCAACGCTTCTTCCGCGTCGTCGTTGGCGATATGGACGCCAGCAAGGTCGTAATACACCGGCTCAAACTCCTGCCGCGCGCCTTCGTTGAGCCGGATGGTCTTGCCGTAATATTCGACGGCCTTGTCCCAGTCCCGCTGCTCGGCGGCGATGGCTCCGAGGAAGTAGTGCGCGAGCGGGTTGGTGGGCTGGTCGCGCACGAGGGCGTCGAGCTGGGCCTGTGCGGCCTTGGTGTCGTTCGCACGGAGGTAAAGCTCGACAATGCGGCTGCGGAGGATGGCCTGGTTCGGGAAGCGCTCCAGCATCTTCACGTAAAGCTCGGCGGCGCGCTTGTATTCGCCGGCGAAGCTGAACAGCTCGGCCAGGCGGAAGATGAGGTTTTGTCCCCTGGGTTCAAACTTCGCGGCGGCTCCGATGGCTGCCATGACCCGGGGCTTGATGATCTCGAAGTCGCGCGGACGCGCGGCGACGTAAGCCCGGTAGGCCTCGGCCAATTCGAGCAGGAAGTTTATGTCGGGCGAAGGAAGGGCGGCGGCCTCGTCGAGGGCGGCGAGGGCTTCCTTGGGACGGTTCGTCTGGAGGTAGATGGTCGCGAGGTTCTGATAGCCCAGCAACGCCCTGGGCAGCTTGACGACGGCCCTGCGGCTGGCGGCGATGGCGAGGTCGGGCTTGTTTGCCTGCAGGTAGGCGACGCCGAGAAGCGCATCAACGACACCGCTGGCATCAGGCTGCCCGGCGGACCGGGTGAGGATTTCAATCGCCCGCTCGGAATCCTTTTTGCCTATCAGGCGGCGTGCGACGTCAAGGGCCAGCGGCTCGTTGGACGGATCGGCGAGGATGGACTTGTAAAACTGGTCGAGCGCCTCGTCCGGCTGCTCGCGCAGCTCCCCGCTGACCCCTGCAGCGAAACGGGAGAGAGCCTCGACGCGTTTCTCCATTTCAGTCCTGGAGAGAGGCTGCGGGGCGACGTCGTCACCCTCGGGAGGTGCCGAATCCTTAGCGTGCTTCACCGAGGCGCACCCAGCCCAGACGCCCAGCAGGGCAAGCATGGCGACGGTTTGAAGAATGGCCCGGCGCATATTGGATGTCGGCTCGGAGAAGAACGACGGCACAGCCCCGCGAGGCAGGGCTGTGCCGTTGGAAGCGTAACGCAAGCGCGGGGCGCCTACTTCTGCCAGGTGCGCTTCTTGTGGCGGTTGAGGCGCAACTTTTTCCGGCGCTTGTGTTTGTTGATCTTTGCCTTGCGGCGTTTTTTCAGTGAACCCATATCGTTAGTTTGCTCGTTGCGGTGCCTTGGACGGTTGAACTGCAACCGCCCTTCGGCGAAACGCGGTCAATATACCACTTTGTTCAAAGGATATTCAATGATTCCTTCCGCTCCGGCCGCCTTGAGCTGCGGGATGATCTCGCGGACGATCTTTTCGTCAATGATCGTTTCGACCGCGACCCAGCCGGGATGGCTGAGCTGCGAGATGGTCGGGTTGCGGAGGGCGGGCAGCTCCTGGAGCAATTTTTCAAGGCCGGCACGGGGGACGTTCATCTTGAGGCCAACCTTCGCCTCGGCTTCCATTGCGCCCCGCAACAGCATGGAAAGGGTCTCGATCTTGCGGCGCTTCCAATCGTCCTTCCACGAGTTGTGGTTGGCGATGAGGCGGGGAGTGGAGGTCAGCAGCGTCTCGACGATTCTCAGCTTGTTGGCGCGCAGCGAGGAACCGGTCTCGGTGACTTCCACGATGGCGTCCACGAGCTCGTGAGCCTTCACCTCGGTCGCGCCCCAGGAGAATTCGACTTCCGCCTTCACGCCGTTCTTCTTGAGCCAGCGGTTCGTGAGGTTCACGACCTCCGTGGCGATGCGCTTGCCCTGCAAATCTTTCACCGACTTGATCCGCGACTCCTCGGGCACGGCCAGCACCCAGCGGGTGGGCTGGCGGCTGATCTTGCTGAAGATGAATTCGCCGACCTCGTGGACCTTCGATCCGTTTTCAACGATCCAGTCGTGGCCCGTGATGCCCGCGTCCAGATAGCCGTGTTCGACGTAACGGCTGATTTCCTGCGCGCGGATGAGGCGGATTTCCAGCTCCTCGTCGTCCACGTAAGGCACATAGCTGCGGCTGCTCACCTGCACGTTGAAGCCGGCCTTGGCCATCTTTTCGATGGTGGCGTCCTGCAGGCTGCCCTTGGGCAGGCCCAGCCGAAGCTTCGGCTTCATGGTCTTCTTTGCTTCCGGTTTCTTCATTTCAAACTCAGCGTTCCGGGTCGCGCAACTGCGCTTCCGTCTGCTTCACTCGTGCCCGCGAATACTTTTTTGCGGACTCCACGACGCGCGTGGAGGGGTTTATCTGCCAAGTCCGCCGCGGGAAGGCGATTGTTTTCTTCGGCTTTTTCACAAGGTGACGGTTCGTGATTCGCGCGAACGCCCCCGAATGAAACGCCAGCGAGGGCCGTGAAAGGCGGCTCCGGGGTCTTGTTTCGCGTCAATTCACATGATTCGCAGGCGGCTTTCTAGCCTGAACCTGCCCCGCCGAGTAGTCGTAAATCGCCGCCGGATTTTCCGCCAGCCGCGTGAACTCCGCCTGCATGGCATCCACCAGCGCGGTTGAAACCAGCGCGCGCGCCTGCAGTTGCGCCGCAGCGCTCAACCACAGCGTCCGCCAGTAGCCGATGAACTCCCGGCGTTGACCCCGGTCCGTCAT
Organism: Limisphaerales bacterium; assembly: GCA_041666725.1. Taxonomy (GTDB): domain Bacteria; phylum Verrucomicrobiota; class Verrucomicrobiia; order Limisphaerales; family SXTU01; genus SXTU01. Next base: position 3,944 of record JBAYGL010000070.1, on the reverse strand, counting down.
CCGCGCGTCCATCCGCACGGGCAGCCTGCGGAACTGGATTTCGCCGAAGCCCGCCTGCGCTGCGAGCACGCCGAGTTCCGCCCCCACATCCGGCGCGCCGCCCAGCTGGCGCTGGAGCGTGTTGAAGGCCGTCCAGTATTCCGCCATCGCCGGACATTGCGGAGCCACGTTCAAACCCGCGTTGAAAACTTCCGTGACGGAGAGCACGCCGCCGGGCCGCAAAACCCGCCGCGCCTCACGCAACGCCCGCACCGGCTCGCTCAGATGCTCCAGCACCCAGATGAGGCACACTCCGTCGAAACTGGCGTCGGCGAAGGGCAGGTCATACGCGCTGCCCTGATGGAGTTCCACCGCGCCGCTGGCGAGTTCAGCGCGCAGGAGCTCGCGGGCTCCGGCCAGTTGCGCCGCTGAGAAGTCCAGTCCGGTCAGATGCGCCTGCGGCCAGCGCCGCCTGAGGATTTGCAGCTCCGCGCCCACGCCGCAGCCGACTTCCAGCACGCTCGCGCAGCCGGAGAAATCAATCGTGGGGAAGATGTAAGGCTCCAGAAACGCGGCCTGCGCCACAAGCCGGGCCTGTTCCTCGGCGGAAAAGCTGTGGATGTAGCCGGAGGACATGGGATGCTACTCTTCCAAAACGACAACTGGCCCTCGTCCAAGCGTCACCAACCCAACCTTTCTATGATCTAAGTCGAGTGCGACGATTTGATGGCCAAGCTGGTAAATGAGGAGGCCGCTCGGGAGCACGGTCGCATTCCGGGCAAACCAGTCCATTATGAAAGGCGCCTCCAAAGCGAAGCGGCGGCGCTCGCCGGTGGAAGTCTTGACCGCACGCACTCCTTCAGCGGCCCAGTATCCGAGCCAAATTTCCCAGTGCGATTCAACCAGCGTCCGATAATCCACCGGCTTGCCGAAGTTGAGCTGCGAATCCTCGATGAAGTCAGGAGAGCGAATCTCTCGCGTCCGTTTCGCAAATCGCTCCAAAAGAATTTTCGCCGAGTTTCCCTCAGACAGGCTTCCGCGAACTGTCACCAAGCCTAGGTTCCAAGCGGACTCCCCTGACGACGGGATGAGCTGTAGCCGACCGTATTGGTTAGTGACACCGGCCACCATAACCAACTCGCGCTTGGTGCCATCCGGGCGGATGCGGCAGATGTCTCCCCTGTCGGGCTCTATGAAATAGACCCATGCCTTTTCGTGCCGAGCGAAACTTAGCGACGCATCCTGATCCACTTCAGTGACAAGGCTGGTAGGGCTTGCAGCCAGATAGTAGGGAACCAGTAGACCGTAAGAGATTGTCTGGGCCATCACGCTCGCCAGCAACGCATTCGTCCACGGACGCTGACTCTTTCGCAGACAGAACCAACAAAACGGCATTTCCAAGACAACCGAAGCAAAGTAGGAAACACCCCCCACGAACCACAGCACGAGCGAGGCGCGATAAAGTGGCTGGTCGCCTAGGAGTTCCGGCACCAGGCGGGGCATGATCATGCACATCGCCATGTAACCGGCCCACGCGGAGAAGTAGTTTGCCAACACCATCACGCCAGCAGTGTTGGTCATTGGGAGGCGGAAGAACCGCGCCACTGCGAAACCTTCCCCAACTCCGATGAGGGCATTGCCGAACACCAAATGAAAGAGCGTCGCCCACATCAGGGGAGTTCCCGCGTTTGCCGATGCGCTCACGGGCCAAAGGGCGAGCGCGGCAATACAGACGCAAACGATGCGTTGAGATTTGGTCACTGGCTTGACGCTAGAATTACCGCAGGCGTGACCGTTTTCCAGCCCCGATCCTCGGCGTGGCGGACACTTGCGATTCACTCCGTTGCCTGCGTCACCGTCTTGCGCCCCTCCACCCGCACCAGCCCGCGGGCGAGTGCCGAGATGGCCACGGGGTAGAGCTGCCGCTCGGCGAATTGGATGCGCCCATGCAGGGTGTCCGCGTCATCACGGCTCAACACCGGCACGGTCTGCTGCCCGATGATGGGGCCGGTGTCCACGCCCTGATCCACGAAGTGAACGGTGCAGCCGGTGAACTTCACGCCGTAGTCCAGCGCCTGCCGCCATGCTTCGAGACCCGGGAAGGCCGGCAGCAGCGAGGGGTGGATGTTGATGACGCGCTGCGGGAAGGCGCGGAGGAACTCGCCCTTGAGGATCCTCATGAAGCCCGCGAGCACGACCAGTTCAACGCCCGCCTCCTTCAGGGCCGCGATGTAGGCGGCCTCCGCCGTCTCGTCGAGCTTGGTGCGGAACCTGCCCGGCGGGATGAATTTCGCCGGCAGTCCGCGCTCCTGCGCACGGGCGAGGATGCCCGCGTCCGCCACGTCGGCCAGCACAAGGGCGATTTCCGCCGGGACGCTGCCGGCCGTGATGGAGTCCGCGATGGCGACCATGTTCGAGCCCTTGCCGGAACCGAGGATGCCGAGCCGCAATTTCTTTTCGTTGCTCACGGGGCGAGTTCGTAACAGAACGTGAAGTCGAGACAAGCGGAAAGGCCCGGGCGGCGTTCGCATTGAACATCCCTGCGGGTGGAGTAGTCTCGATTGTCGCCCGCATATGCGCTCATATTTCCCAGCCCAGTTCGCCATCGCTGCCATGCTTGCCGTCACTGTCACGGCGGCGGACGCCCCGCCGCGCGCCACCGGCCCCGCGCCGTCCGAGCACGATGAATCCCTGCGGCATGAGGTGCAGCGCGCCATTGACCGGGGCGTCGCCTGGCTGCTGGCCAATCAAAATTCCAACGGCTGGTGGACCACTCCCGATCATCCTGCCGTCACCGCGCTCCCGCTCGTTGCGCTTAACGGCGAACCGTCCGGCCGGTTCCTCCAGCACCCCACTCCCGCCATTCAACGCGGCTATGCCTTCCTCCTCGCGAGCGCCAAGCCCGACGGCGGCATCTACGCCACCAACATGGCGAACTACAACACCTCGCTCGCCCTCCTGGCGCTCGTTTCCGCCGGCCGGCCGGAATACGACGTCGTTGCACGCAAGGCCCGCGCGTTCATCGTCGGCACGCAGGTGGACTTCGGGGAGAAGGGGCGGATCGACACGCCCTTCGACGGCGGCGTGGGCTACGGAAACAAGTATTCGCACTCCGACCTGAACAACACGCTGATGGCCCTCGAAGCGCTCCATCACAGCAAGCGCCTCGTTGCGGACACGAAGCTGCCCGGCACGCCGGATCTCGACTGGCAGGCCGCCATCCGCTTCCTGCAAAACTGCCAGAACCTCCCTGCCTTCAACCAGGAGTCATGGGCTTCCGGCGAGCCCGCTCAAAAAGGCGGCTTCATCTACTACCCCGGCCACAGCATGGCCGGCAGCGTGACAAACCCGGTCACCGGACGCGTCGCGCTCCGTTCCTACGGCAGTGCGAGCTACGCGGGCCTTCTCAGTTACATCTACGCCGATCTCAAGCGCGACGATCCGCGCGTGACGGCCGTGCTGGACTGGCTGCGCGCCAACTACACGCTGGAGGAAAATCCCGGCATGGGGCCGCAGGGGCTTTACTATTATCTGCACCTGATGACGAAGGGCCTGACCGCCGCGCAGGTAGGAGAACTGGAAATCAAGGACGGCCAAAAGGTCAACTGGCGGCGCGAGATCGCCCTGCGGCTGATGAACCTTCAGCAAAGGGACGGCTCGTGGACGAACGACAACGCCCGATGGTGGGAAAAGGAAACCCCGCTGACAACGAGCTATTCGCTCATCTCCCTGGAGCTGATCTGGCGCGGGCTGTAGGGCCTGCGACCCGCCGCTTCATTTCGAATAATCCCGCCAGATCCAGCGCATCGCCTCGGGGAAGAGCTGCGTCCCGTGGTTGCCGCTGTGGATGCCCTCGCCGAAGACGAACTTGTGGTCGTAGCCCTTTTCCTTGAGCGCGGCGGCCATCGCCTTGTTTGCCTCCGGCCACGAGCCATACTGGTTCACGACATCATTGGACCCGTCCT
>JBAYGL010000069.1:0-15164 GCA_041666725.1 Limisphaerales bacterium | reverse complement strand
GCGCGGCGCAGCTTATTCTCGAAACGGCGGGTGGCACACTCGTGCCCGGCGTGGTGGATGCGTATCCGAAACCCGCCCAGCCGAAGGAGATTGCGCTGCGGTTCGCCAAGACCACCGAGTTGCTCGGAGTCGCCATCGAGCCAGAGCTACAAGCCAAGCTGCTCGTCAGCCTTGGTTTGTCACAATCCGCAATCCGCAATCCGCAATCCGCAACCTTCTCCATCCCCACCTTCCGCGTGGACCTCAAGCGCGAGGTGGACCTTATCGAGGAAATCGCTCGCTTGCACGGCGTGGACAAGATTCCCAGCACGCCCCCGCGTGGCGCGGTCGGCACCAACGCGTTCGATGCAGTGTATGACCAGCTCGCGGACGTGCGCCGGCTGCTGACCGGCCTTGGTCTCAACGAGGCGCAAGGCCAGACGCTGGTGAGCCACGCCAATTGCCGGCTCCCCGAGGCCGAAGTCGTGAAGCTGGCCAACCCCCTCAGTTCCGACATGGACGTGTTGCGCCCGAGCCTGCTGCCCGGCCTGCTCGACACGCTTCGGCACAATCTCCACCGGAAGAATTACGACCTCGCCCTGTTCGAGATGGGCCGCGTGTTCACCAACGTGAACGGGCAGCCGAAGGAAGAGCGTCGCGTGGCCATCGCCCTGACTGGTCAGCGTGCGCTCGCCTTCTGGAGCGGCGACGACCGCGACGCGAAGTTCGACGCGATGGACCTCAAGGGCCTCGTCGAGGACCTTCTGGAACACTTCGGTCTGCGCGGGATCGTCTTCGGCCAGCGCACCGAGCCGACCGCGCTGTTCCTCGAATCTGCCGGCGTCACGCTGGGCGGCAAGCTGCCGTTGGGCGAGATGGGTCAGTTGCTACCGGCCCTTGCAAAGCAATACGACCTTCGCGACGCCGTCTTCCTCGCCGAACTGCGCCTCGACGAACTCTTCGCGCGTCGCAACGCGACCAAATCCTTCAAGCCGTTGCCGCAGTTCCCCGCCAGCCGCCGCGACGTGGCGATGCTCGTGCCCGAAGCCACCACGCACGATGCCGTGTTGCAGGCCATCAAACAGGCCAAGCCGGTGAACCTGGAGAGCGTGGAGTTGTTCGACGTGTTCCGCGGCAAGAACTTGCCCGCCGGTCAGAAAAGCCTCGCCTACGCCTTCACCTACCGCGCTGCCGACAAGACCCTCACGGACAATGACGTGAACGCCGCCCATGCGAAGGCGGTGGACGCGTTGAAGCAGAAGGTTCAGGCCGTGTTGCGCGAGTGAGCACCGTTTCTTCGGGGCGGCAGTGCATTCCGCACCCCTGAAAAGTCCTTGAAACGTCCCCAATCGGGGGAGCTTTAGAATAATCAATCTTCGCGGTTGACAATGGAGCGCGGCATCATAATTTTACCCCAGTTGTTTGAAGCTTTGATTCGGGCGGCAGCACGTTTCTTCAGAGGGGTTCCCCACCCCCACCTCCTTGGCGTCTGCTGCCCGAATCCTTTTCCCCCCCGAGTTTCCCGCCCTACCTCGCGCTTCGCATCGCAGTGACGTGCTCTCTTATGGCCTTTTGCATCGCTTCGACCGCCTTGGGTGTGTTGGTGTGTCCGGCATCTGGATCGGAATGGATGGATTTCTTCCCGCGGACATTGCCGTAGGCCGCATAGACGCTGGTCGGGGGACAGGTCGTGTCAATGAAGCCCACGGAGAAAATGGCCCCCGCCTTCGTGCGCGTGGCGAAATTCATCGCGTCGTAGTAACGGACGGCTTCGATCACCCTCGCGTCGGGTTGTTCGGGTGACGGGCTGGGGATGAACTTGGGCCAGCCGTTGACGCGCTTCACGGTGATGCCTGTGTGGTCGCAACCCGCCGGCACGCCGGCGGCGAAGAACGACACGCGCGGGTCCAATCCGGCGGCGACGATGGCCTGGTAGCCGCCCTGACTTGAGCCGGACACGACCACCGTCCTGCCATCCCACTCCGGCTGGGCCGTGAGGAAGTCCAGCGCGCGCACGAGCCGGAGAAACATCCCGCGGAAGTAAACCGTGTCGCGCGACTCTCTGCCCCGCGTTGAGTAGCCCTTCAGATCACCATTGACGAGGTCAGTGTAGAACTGGTCCGGCTTGCCGTTCGGCAGGCCGTGCGCGTTGATGTCCATCGCCAGGAAATTCTGTTTCGCCCAACCCACCGCGCCGCCGAGGCCGGAGCTGCGCACGCCCGCACCGTGGACGGTGAGAATGACGGGCAGGCTCTTCGGTTTTGCGTTTTCAGGTCGCGCGAAATAACCGGACACCGGCGCGCCGATGGCGTCGGCCTGCAAGTCAAAGGCCACGATTCCGGTTTGCGGCGACTTGACCGGCGTAAGGCGCGGGTTCACCGGCACGGCGGCGAGCAGCTTCTTCTGCGCCGCCCAGAAGGCGTCGAAATCTGCCGGCACCGGCAGGCTGGGCTTGATCTTCAGCGGGTCGATTCCTGCGCCGCCCAGCGCGGTGACAACCTTCTTTTCCGGTCGGGTGAACGCCGCGCGGCACAAGAGGAAGCCCGGCTCGTCCAGCTTGCCGGTCACCGTGGCGCTCCCATTGACGAGCTTTGCCTTGCCGTTGGTCACGGGCGGCATGCCGTCCTTGGTGAGGGTCCATTGCACGTCCGCGTCGGAAACGGGCTGGCCGTCGAGCGTGAGTTGCAGCTTGAAGGTCACAAGCTCGCCGGCCTGGTAGAGCGCGTCAGCATGGTCGGGCGTGACCTTGAGGACGTGGCCGACGGGCGGCTTGGCGTCCTGCGCGGGAAGGGTGAAGGCCGGCGCAAACAGCGCGGCGGCCAGCATGAACGAACGGCGGGTGAGGTGATTTTGCATGCCCGCGTTATCCGCGATGCCGCGCGTGCCGACAAGCGAATCTCCCGCCCGCCGGTTTTTCGTTTTCCGACGGCCGGCGTTTCCCTAGCCTGCGCTCATGTTCAAGCCGACCGATCTCTTCGACCTCACGCAGACTTCGCACGCCGCCCTGTTCGATGGTTGCGAATTTGCGTGGGACGCGCTCAAGAAGTTGAAGGCCTGCATCGAAGCCAGCGCGAAGGCCGCGCCGCCGCACGCCTTCGGTCCCGGCGTCTTCATCGGTCCGAACGTCCTCATCGGCGAGGGCACCGTGATCGAGGACGGGGCGATGATCAAAGGCCCGGCCATCATCGGGCGGAACTGCGAGATTCGCCACGGGGCCTACATCCGCGACCATGTCCTCATCGGCGACGGCTGCGTGATCGGGAACTCCTGTGAACTGAAGCACAGCCTCGTGTTCAACGGCTGCCAGGTGGCGCACTTCAACTACGTCGGCGATTCCATTCTCGGCCACAAGGCCCATCTCGGTGCGGGCGTGATCCTCTCAAACCTCAAGTCCCTCCCCGGCAACGTCTCGGTCGAAGTCAACGGCCGCCCGCACGACACCGGTCTGCGCAAGTTCGGCGCGATGCTCGGCGACAAGGCCGACATCGGCTGCAATTCCGTCCTCAATCCCGGCAGCGTCATCGGGCGCGGCACCACGGTGTATCCGCTTACCAACTGGCGCGGCGTCGTAGGTCCGAACCGCATTGTTAAGAACAAGGCGGCCATCGAGGTCGTCGAGCGCCGGGCGAAGTGAAACTTCGGCCTTCAAGAAACTGATTCTGCCCGCGAAACACGCGAAAGAACGCGAAACAACAGGCATTCCTCTTTCGCGTCCTTTCGTGTGTTTCGCGGGCAGTTCTCTCTCTGCCTTCAACTTTGAACCTTGAACCTTGAACTCGGAACCCTCCCTCACCACCATCCCCGCCATGAGCACCGCGAAACTATTGCTGCCCGCACTCCTTCTCGCCACCCGCGTTTTCGCGGCGGACTTCGACATCCGCAATGAAGCCGAGTTCCGGCGTTGTGTTCCAGCCAGCGCCAAGGTCGAGCGTCTCGCCACAGGCATGAAATTTCTTGAAGGCCCGCAGTGGATTCCTGCCGACGCCGGCTACCTCGTCTTCAGCGACATCCCGTCCAACGAGCTGAAGAAGTGGAGCAGGGCCGGCGGCGTCACGACCTTCCGCAATCCCAGCCAGAACTCCAACGGCAACACGATCGACAACGAGGGCCGCCTCGTCACCGCCGAGCACAGCGGCCGGCGCATCTCCATCACCGGGAAGGACGGCACGGGGCGGACGCTCGTGGACAAGTTCGAGGGCCGGCGCTTCAACTCGCCCAACGATGTCATCGTGAAGCGCGACGGCTCCGTGTGGTTCTCCGATCCCGACTACGGCCTGCCCAACGATCCGGCGACCAAGCAGAAGACCGGCAAGGAGCAGCCCGGCAACTACGTGTATCGCTTCGACCCCAGGGGCGGGAATGTCACCGCCGTGATGAAGGATTTCGACAAGCCCAACGGCCTGTGTTTCTCGCCCGACGAGAAACGCCTCTACATCGCCGACTCCGGAGCGCCCAAGCACATCCGCGTGTTCGATGTACAGTCCGACGGCCAGCTCGCCAACGGCGTGGTCTTCGCGAAGATTGGCCAGGGCGTGCCCGACGGCATCCGCTGCGACGCCGCAGGACATGTGTGGTCCAGCGCGGGGGATGGCATTCACATCTTTGCACCGGGCGGTGAACTCATCGGGAAAATCCTCGTTCCCGAAAGCCCCGCGAACCTTGCCTTCGGCGGCGGCGACCTCAAGACCCTCTACATCACCGCCCGCAAGTCGCTCTATGCAATTCCCGTCGGTGTGAAGGGGATTCACTGAGCCAATGATGCTGTTGGAGGCGGGCTTCGTGCCGAAGAAAGTCGAAATTCCCAGGCCCGCACTTCACCCGCTCCATCGCTTGTCTCTCCCCTGAAAATCGCTACAACCCTCCGAGTGTTTGCCTGATCAGCCGCGAACGACGATGACGCAATTCATTCTCCGCAGCCTGTTCACCGCCGCGTTTTTCGCCGCGTCCGCCCTCGCCCAGCCCGTGAAGACCGAGCCTGGGCTCGCGCTGACTTGCACCGTCGGGGCCGCGAGCGACACCGTTTCCGCGCCGAACGTCTGGCTCTACGTTCCCGCCGGTCAGCCGCCCACGCCGTTTCTGAGCGCGGACAAGTTCACTGCGGTCTGGACCGGCTTCATCACCGTGGACCTGCGCGGGAACTACCTCTTCAAGGCCGAGGCGAACGGCGCTGTGAAGGTTGAGCTGGGAACGAACACACTCATCGAGTTTGCCGGTGACGGGAAGCAAGCCAGCCCTCCGACCCAGTCCATCCGCCTCAGCAAGGGCAACAACGCGCTCAAGGTCACGTTCACCAGCCCGGCCAGCGGCGACGCGATGCTTCGCCTGCTCTGGTCGGAGAAGGGTTCGCTCTGGGAACCGGTCAGCTCCGGCATGGTCAACCGCGCGGTCGGCAACGAAACCCTCGCACAGCAAAACAAGCTTCGGCTGGGGCGGGAGGTGTTCTTCGAGTCCCGCTGTGCAAGATGCCACGTCACAGATGCGGGCGCACCCGAGCTGACGATGGATGCGCCGAGCTTCGAGGGGATCGGCTCGCGCCGGCACTTCGGCTGGATGGCCGGCTGGATTATCGACCCGAAGGCCCAGCGCGCTAGCGCCAGGATGCCGAAACTCCTCCACGGCCCGGCTGCGCAGGCGGACGCCGAATCCATCGCCGCCTTTCTCGCGTCACAGACCGGCGAAGTTCCTTCGGGCGTGTTGAAGAACGATGCGGAGGCCGTTGAAGGCGCGAAGAAGCTCGTCGAGGCGCTGCACTGCGCCGGGTGCCACAACCTTCCGGACATCGGTGAAACGGACCCGAAGAAGCTGAATCTCACCCACGTAAACGCGAAGTTTCCGCCCGCCGCACTCATCGAGTTCCTCAAAAATCCCGGGGCGAACCATGCGTGGACGCGGATGCCGAAATTCAATTTCAAGGAAGGCGAGGCCGCGCAGCTCGCCGGCCTCCTCTCGTCCATCGCGCCGATGGTCAAGCCGGCTGCCGCCCCGACAGACGCCGCCGTTCTCGCGCGCGGCAAACGGCTCGTGCAAACCGGCGGCTGCCTCAACTGCCATGCACTGAAGCTCGACAATCAGTTCAAGGCCCGGCCGCTTGCGGAGCTTGCTGCCGCACAGTGGGCCGCCGGCTGCCTCGCCGAAACGCCGGTCGGCAAGGCTCCGCACTTCGCTTTCGACAAGGCTGAACGAGAAGCGCTGCAAGCCTTTGCCGCCACGGATCGCACGTCCTTGAAGCGGCACGTTCCTGTGGAGTTTGCCGACCGGCAGGCGCGAAACTTGAACTGCACCGGCTGCCACGGCCAGCTCGACGGCTTCACCAGCTACGAAAAACTTGGCGGCAAGCTGAAGCCCGAGTGGATGGCGCAGTTCATCGCCGGCGAAACCAAATACAAGCCCCGCCACTGGCTCGCGCACCGGATGCCCGCTTTTCCACGCTACGCCGCCGATTTCGCGGCCGGCCTGGCGATGTCGCACGGTTTTCCCCCACAAACGCCCGCTGATCCGCCGCAGGATGTCGAGCTGGCGAAGGTCGGACAGAAGCTCATCGGCGTGGACGGCGGGTTCTCCTGCATCTCGTGCCACTCCGTCGGCGCGCAAAAGGCCACCCAGGTTTTCGAGAGCGAGGGCGTCAATTTTGCGTATCCCGCCGCGCGTCTGCAACGCGCCTACTTCGATCGATGGCTGCGCAACCCGCTGCGCATCGAGCCGCAGACCAAGATGCCGGTTTATTTCCAGGAGGACGGCTCCAGCCCGCTGCCCGACGTGCTCGGCGGCGACACCGCCAGGCAGCTTGAGGCCTTCTGGCAGTTCTTCCGCCTCGGCGACAAGGTCACGCTGCCGTCCGCGCCGTAAGTCAGGGATCGCGGTGATTTCACCACGCCGTTGGCGACGGGCGTCGCCGTGAAGATCGTGGTTTTTGGAGTGGCATCTCGGCTGCTATTTCCAGAGTCATGAATGCCACCGTCGCCCGGAGATTTTCCGCCCAGCCGCTGCTGATCCGAGCCGACGAAAGAGGGCTGATCGTGCTGGATCTGAAACGCAAGCTGGGCCGCCCTCCGGAAGAGCTTCCGCCGGACGCGGGCTGGCGCGAGGCGGCTAGGGCACGGATGGATCGGCTCATCGACTTTTTGTTCAGCGTCTAGCGAGCACTGCGCACTGCTTGCCTGTGCGCAGTGAGCGACGGCGCTTCTGCGAGCACTGCCGGGATCCTGGGTTTGGCAATGTGGACCAGACTGCCCTTAAATTGCCGGGGATGGCCGGGCGGACCACGGTCCCGGCAGTGCGCCTCAACTTCGTGTCCGTTGTGGGGTTTGTTTGGTGAGGGCAGGGACGGCCAGGCGGAATCCGTCACGGCTTGGTGATGAGCTTGACGCGGTTTGTGTTCCGCCTTCCGTCCCTCCCGACGCCGAGGGTCCACCCGCATCTGCGGCTGGCCTGAAGATACCTCAGCGGACAGTTGAAAGCGTTGCGGCAACCCGCTAGAACCAGCGCGTGAACGCAAAGCTTCTTCTTGCCTGGCTGCTGGCTGCGCTGCCGGTCGCCGCCGCTGACAACGCCACTCCCACCGCACGGCTCGTCGAACACCGCAAAATCTGGGACGCCGCGCCGCACAACGCGTTCACCGACCTCGTGCGCTTCAAGGACCGCTGGTATTGCGTCTTCCGGGAGGGCAGCGGCCACGTCTCGCCGGACGGCGCGGTGCGGGTGCTCACGAGTGACAGCGGCTATTGGTGGGAGTCGGCGGCGCGCATCGAGATGCCGGGTTTTGATTTGCGTGATCCCAAAATCTCCGTGATGCCGGGCGGCTCACGTCTGATGCTGCTGGGCGGCGCGACGGTGCGCGAGGGCAACAAGCCCGCGACCGAGAGCCAGTCCTTCGTCGCAATTTCGGACGACGGGAAGAAGTGGGGCAAGGTCTTCTGGGTCGGCCCGACGAACCAGTGGCTCTGGCGCGTGACGTGGCACCGCAACAACGGCATCGGCGTGGCGTATGACGTGTCGCCCGAGAGCCGCGCAGCAAAGAAATACGGCTCCATGCTGCTGCTCACCAAGAACGGCGTGGACTTCGATACGCTCGTGGAGGATTTCTGCACGGAGAACGGCCCGACCGAGGCCACGCTGCGCGTCGGCCCCGAGAATGAGCTCTATTGCCTCCATCGCCGCGACGGCAAACCGTCGAACACCGCGCTCCTGGGCATCAGCAAGAAAATCCCTTACGACGAGTGGGTGTGGAAGGACCTGGGCAAGTTCTTCGGCGGCCCGAACTTCATCCAGATCCCGGATGGCCGCTGGATCGCCTGTGGCCGCCTGCAAAACCACGGCCCGGAAAAGAAAACCCAGACCGTCGTGTGCGAGCTGGACGTGAACAAGGGCGAACTGACGCCGTTGCTCGACCTGCCCAGCAGCGGTGACAGCAGCTACCCCGGCCTCGTCTGGCACGACAATCTGCTCTGGGTCAGCTACTACTCCTCGCACGAGGGCAAGACCGCGATCTACCTTGCGCGCGTGAAGCTCTGACCTTCACCACACGCGCGCCCAGATCACCTTGAGGTAGCGGCTCTCCAGGCAGTTCGCCATCACCGGATGGTCCGCGCCTGCGCCGGTGCGGTCGAGGAATTGGAGCCGCCTGCCGAGACGATACGCCGCGCGCGTCACGAGCTGTTCGAAGCCCTCCATGTCGATCAGCCCCGAGCAGGAGCACGTCACGAGCAGGCCGCCCGGCTCCAGCACGTTCATGCCCATGCCGTTCAGGTCCTCGTATTTCCGGCGGCCTTCCAGCTCTTCCTCGCGGCTGAGGAGGAACTTGGGCGGATCAAGGATGACGACCGGCCAGCGCGTGTTGTTGCGCTGCATCTGCCGGGCAAACGAGAACGCGTCGCAGTGGATCCAGTCGATGCGCGCCTGGTTCAGGTTCGCGTTGCGCTTCGCCTGCTCGATGGCCTTCTCGTCGAGGTCCACTCCGGTGACTTCCTCCGCGCCGCCGAAGACCTTCGCGGAGATGGCGAAGCCGCCGGTGTAGCAGCAGCAGTCCAGCACGCGTTTGCCCTTCACGAGCGACGCGAGCTTGCGGCGGTTCTCCCGCTGGTCGCAGAAGAAACCCGTCTTGTGCCCGGAGGCGAAGTTCACCTCGTAGCGCACGCCGTGCTCTCGGATTTTCACGGAACGCACGTCGTTTGCGGGGGCGAAGCGGATGCCCTCCACGCGTGCGATGAAGTCGTCCACCGAGACGATCTGCTTGCTGGTGCCGAGGCGCTGATGGATGACCGGCAGCAGCTTCCCGAGCCGTTGGAACATGCCCAGGCTGTGCACCTCCACGCTCAACGTGTCGCCGAAACGGTCCACCACCAGGCCGCTCAGGCAGTCGCCATCCGAGTGGATGACGCGGTAGGCGTCCGTGTTCGCATCGATGCCGAGCAGGTTCTGCCGGAGGTCGAGCGCGCGATTGAGCGAAGTTTCGAAAAGCTCCTCGCCCACGGGTTCCTCACCGTGATGCAGGACGCGAAGCGGCACGCGCGCCTTGGGGTTCCAAAGCCCGCTGCCGAACCGCCGGCCTTCCTTGTCGAAGACCGCCACGAGGTCGCCCGGTTTCGTGTCCGGCGACACCCCGGCGATCATCGCCGGGTAAACCGTGGGCTGGTTGGAGAAGTATCTGAGCTGCACCCACGGCGTGGGCCAGGTCGTGCCGGCTGATGGGCCAACGGGGCGGCGCTCGGCCCGTGGCTCTGCGGGCGGGGCGTCGGAGCCGGGTGGACCGGAGCGGGCGCGTGGGGGGCGGGAGAAATCCTCGCCCTCCGGCCGTTCACGAAAATTCCTGCGCTCGCGGAACTCGGGACGTTCCGGCCGCGATGAGCGGCGTGGGAGCGACTGAAACTCGCCCGGACGCGGGCGCTGGCTAGATTCATCCATGCGGCCTTGGGCTTACGGTGGACCGGGCGGGAAGGCAACTGTTTTGGGAGGCCTGGTCTGGAACGGCCGGACGACATTCACCCGCAACCGGGCAAACTCCGACCCGGCTTCACAACCCTCCGAAGCGGCGATGGCGGCGGGTGTATTCCTCCAGCGCCTCATAGAGCTGCGGCTTGCGGAAGTCCGGCCAGAGCGTGGGCGTGACGACGAACTCCGCGTAGGAAATCTGCCAGAGGAGGAAGTTGCTCACGCGCAGCTCGCCGCTGGTGCGGATGAGCAGGTCGGGATCGGGGTAGGCGTGCGTGTAGAGGTTCTGCGCGATGACCTGCTCGTTGATCTCCGCCGGATCGAGCTTGCCTGCCTTCACCTGCTGCGCGATGGCCCGGGTGGCCTCGATGAGTTCCGTGCGTCCGCCGTAGCTGAGGGCGAGGATGAGGGTGAGGCCGGTGTTCTTCGCCAGCGCGGCCTTCGTCCTGGCAAGCTGTTCCTGCACAAACTCCGGCAGGCGGTAAATCTGTCCGACGGCTTCGAGGCGGACGTTGTTCTTCATCAGCTCGCCGATCTCGTTTTTCAGAAACCGCGCGAGGTATTTCATCAGCGTGTCCACCTCGTCCTTGGGGCGGTTCCAGTTCTCGACGGAGAAGGCGTAGAGCGTGAGATACTTCACGCCCAGCTCGCCGCAGGTGCGCACGGTGGAGCGGACGGACTCGACGCCGTTGCGGTGGCCCTCGACTCGCGGCAGGCCGCGGGTCTTGGCCCAGCGCCCGTTGCCATCCATGATGATGGCGATGTGCGTGGGGATGTTGGCCTTGGCCGGCGGGCTGAGTTGCGGCGCGTGACTGCTCATGTCGTGGCGGAGAGGCTATTTCCGTTCGCGTTCGGAATCCAACTGGATTTGCAGGGCGCGCAACTGCTGCTGCGCGGTGCGGGCGGCGGTTATCTGCTCCGGCGTGCTGGCCGGGCAGGCGAGGATGAGGCTCAACTGCTGCGTCGCCTCCGGAACTTTCTTCTGCTCCTGATAAATCGCCGCCAGCAGCCAGAGGCCCTCGAAGTTGCCGGGTTCCTTGGCCAGCTCGAACTTCACGTGTTCGATGGCCTGCTGGTAATCCCCGTCCTCGACGCGTGACCGTGCGCTGCGGTAGTCCGGCACAAAGCCGCCGCCAGCCTTGCCCGAGCCGAAGGTCAGGCGATGACATACCTGCGCGCCGAGCCAGGTGAAGTTCTTCATCCAGATGAGGCCAAACGCGATGACGCAAGCTGACATGGGCATCACCAGACCGGGACTTGCCTGGTCAAAGAGCCAACCCAGCGTCGCCAGCACCGGCAATGAAATCGCCATCTTCACCCAACGACCGGGCCGCAGCTCTTCGGGCTGGGACAGCGCCAGCATCAGCAGGATGCCGCACCCCACGAAGATGGCTTCGGCAAGATGCGGCATGAAGGGAGGCTATCCAGTTCGCTGAAATCCCGCCAGATCGGATGCGGCGCTTGTCGTTCCCGAGGGCTATGGCTATCGTCGGGTCATGATCACACGAGCGCTCTGGTTTCTGCTTTCTTTTTCGTTGTCCATCCCGGCCGCCAACTGGCCGGCCTGGCGCGGGCCAAATGGCGACGGCATCTCCACCGAGAAGAATCTCCCCGTGAAATGGAGCAAGGACGAGAATGTCCGCTGGCGCGTGCTGCTGCCCGAGGCCGGCAACTCCACGCCCGTCGTCTGGGGCGACCGCATCTTCGTCACGCAGCCCGTCGGCGACCGTCGCACCCTCATGTGCCTCAGCCGCGCCGACGGCAAGCTGCTCTGGCAGGCCGGCGTCACCACGAAGGAGAAGGAGCCGACGCACGGCACGAACCCATATTGCTCCGCGTCCCCGGTGACGGATGGCGAGCGGGTCATCGTGTCCTTCGCGTCGGACGGGTTGTTCTGCTACGACTTCAGCGGCAGGGAAGTCTGGAAGCGCACGGACTTGGGCCGGCAAATTCACATCTGGGGCAATGCGTCTTCGCCGGTGATTTACAAGAATCTGTGCTTCCTCAATTTCGGCCCCGGCGAAATGACTTACCTCCTCGCCATGGACAAGAAGACCGGCAAGACCATCTGGAAGAACGAGGAGCCTGGCGGCGATTCGGGCAATCCGCCGCCTGCGCCCAAGGATACTCCCGCCGACAAAAAGGCCGCACCGCGCGGCAAGTGGCTCGGCTCCTGGACGACTCCTCCAATCATCAACGAAGGCGGGCGCGACTCGCTCCTGATGTCCTGGCCGGGCCGCCTCTGCGCGCTCGACCCGATGACGGGCAAGCAACGCTGGAACTCCACGGGCCTGACGCCGCTCGCTTACACCTCGCCGATTCACGCCGGCGGCATCGTGGTGGCCATGAGCGGGTTCGGCGGTTCGGCACTGGCCGTCCGCACTGGCGGCAGCGGCGACGTGACGGAGTCGAAGCGGCTCTGGCACCATCCGCGCTCGCCGCAGCGCATCGGTTCGGGCGTGATCCACGAGGGCCACATCTACATCCACAACGACCCCGGCACCGCGATGTGCCTCAATCTGGAGACCGGCAAGGAAGTCTGGAACGAACGCCTCAAGGGCGGCGCCGCCACCGGCGCGAACTGGAGCAGCGTGCTGCTGGCCGACGGCAGGTGCTACACCATCACGCAGGGCGGCGACTGCTTCGTCTTCAAGGCCAGCCCCACCTTTGAACTTCTCGCCACAAACCCGCTTGGCGAACGCTCGAACAGCTCCATCGTTCCCTCGAACGGCGATCTCCTCATCCGCACGCACAAGGCGCTCTGGTGCATCGGTGGGAAGTAAGCGAGGCATACCCTGAGTTTACACAATGATGGAAATCGAGCCGACATACTCAACCGGTGAGCCAATTCGTGAAGGTGATTCAGTCCGGATTGGTGACTTGGAAGCGATCGTTGAATCCATCATCACACAGGCAAGTAATGGGTGGACAGGTTACTGGCGAGACGCCACTGGCGAAGGAGTAATGCTTGTCAGTCCTGCATTTGGAAGGATGTTCACGAAGTTTCACGACGACGACTTGTGTTTGGTTCGGAGAAAACAAAGTTGAAGGACTCTGTCCTCATCCGAATGAACATTGTCATCCGGACGGTGAAGCGGCCTGAAGGTTTCACGCGGTCACCGCACCAAGAACGGAACTCCAATTTCCGGCTCGACCGCCCGCAGTGCGCGCTGTTGCAGGTTCACCTCGAAGGGCCGCGCAAGGCTGTTGCCGGCGTGATCTTCAATCGCCGTGCCGACGCGCAATTCGTGCGGGCCCGTCCGCCACGGCCGCTCCGGCACGAACCGCCACTCTTGCTCGCCGCGTTCGACGCTGATCACACCGGACACCGCACCCGCCGCGGTCGTGACGCGGAGCTGGCGCTGAAGCGTTGCCCAGTCCAGCGGCAGAGGAAACGCGACGCGCAGCGGTTCGCGCGTGCCGGCGGCGGGGGGATGGACTTGCCAGTTCTTCACGTTGAGCTGCTCGTGCAGGGGCGGGACGGTGTGGAAGAACTTGGACACGTCGCCGCCCAGCGCCGCACCGCGCGCGGACGGCCAGCGTCCGTCAATGACCAGCCGGTAGTCGCCGCCCTCGGTCAGCACCGGGCCGAACTCGACGTTGAGGTTCACGCCCGTCTTCTGCCGGCCGGGATGGAACCACAGCGTCAGCCGCCGCCCATCCGGCGACCACAGCTCCGTCTCGCGGAACGGGGCTTCCACGGCCTGCTCGCGCGCGTTCACGAGCCGGCAGTGTTGCAGGAACACGCCGCTCTCCATCGGCTCCGAGAAGACGAGGTAGAATTTGAGATGGTTCGCCGGCAAGCGGTCGCTGGTCGGGTAAATCGAAAGCAGCTTCGGCGCGGCGGCCGGCGCGGGCGCGGCGGTGCGGTGCTCGGCACGTAGGCTCAGGCCGGGGCGTTCGAGCCGCGCCGTGTAAGTCTGGCCGGGCAGCAACGGCAGGCTGGGGCGGAACCGGAGTTGCGCGCCGGCAAGCGAATATGTCCCTGCGAGGGGGACGGTGCCGGGTTTGCCTTCGCCGAGCCACAAACCAAACCACGGTTGCGCGGCACGGCTGAGGAGAGCGACGGCATCTGTCGGCCAGAGCGCGCTGTCCCGGGCCTCGGCGATGAGCGTGATGGCGAGCGGGTTGGCGCTCGCGGGCTCGAAGCGCAGCACGACGGGCGCAGCCGTGTCTGCGGCACGGATCAGCGTGCCCGTGATCACGAGGAAACCGCAGACCTGGAGGAGCACGGACGCCCACGTCCGGGCCAGCCTGCTGCGGACGTGGGCGTCCGCGCTCCGGTGGCGCGGGCCGCTCACGGCAGCGGCGCGATCTCCAGCGCGAGGGCGGTGCCTTGCTCACGCAGGACCACGGCCTCGGTGTTGCTCAACTTGTCCACATGCACCGCGCCGAAGAGGCTTTCCACGATCTCGATGCCTTCCGGTCCCTTCGGCTGTTTCACGTCGCGGCGCACGGCCTTCTGGTTGATCTTCGCCTCGTCGCGGACTTTCACCAGCGACATGTCCACGCGAGCCGCCCAGTATTTGCTCGGACCAAAGAGGTTCTGGTGAAAGCGCTGCGTGTGCGTCACGAGCCATTGCCTGCCGTCCTTCTCGTAGGTGAACATGTCGAGCGGGCGGTTGCCGGAGCCGAGTTCCACGACGCTGGTGCCCTTGACCTGCGCGTTGGGCTTGATGTCATCGAGTTCAAACTTTGCGATCGGCGTGCAGGCAAACGAGCCGACGACGTAGTGGCGGCCGTTCTCCTCCATCGGCACGAAGCTGGTGATGGGGGCCTTGGTCTCCCAGCGGCCGTGGGCGACGTGATAAGTCTCCGCGCTCACCGGCATCGCGCTGCCGCCGTGGACGAGCGGGAGCGAAAGGGTGAAAATCTTGCTGGAGAACTCCTCGTTCGACGAGCCGGCGGCGAGCACGCGGTCGTTGGCGAAGGCGACATCGGAGACGTTGCCGATCTTCGCCGTGTCATTGGCGGGCAGCGAGACACGGGCGTGACGGAGCTTCTCGTAGTTCAACGGCGTGGCCTGGCCGTCGGCGGTCACCACGACGATGAGGGCGGCGTTGTCCGCCTTGCGCTGGACGGCGAGGTAGATTTTGCCACTGGCCTGGTTCACCGCCATGTCCACGATTTGGATGCCACCCTCCGGCGCGCCAAGACGCGCGGCGAGCAGGGCGTTCACGTTGTCCACGCGCTGCTTGAGCTTCTGCACCGGGCCGGTGTCGCCGGTCTCGATGGCGACGATGGCAGCGTGGCGCGGT
>JBAYGL010000068.1:0-15195 GCA_041666725.1 Limisphaerales bacterium | reverse complement strand
GGCGACGCCCATCGCGGGATGACACTTGGGGTGGGCCATCTTCAGTCCCGGTTGGGAGCCCGAAAGATCCGCGACACACTTGACCCGCAGCGTCGCGCGTCCTTTACTCACAGAGGCCAGCCCGCCTCTCATGAAGACGCGCCTTCTGCTCCTCCTCGGGTGTGCCGCCGCATGGCTTTCCGGATTCATCGCGCACGCGCAGGTTCCGGCACCGGCCGCGGAGACCGGCCTGTTCATCACGACAGCTGAACAGCAGGAGTTTGTTGTCTTTGGAAAGAAGGTGAAGCGGTGGGTGCCGGGAACGAACCGGCTCGCGTTTGCCTGGTCGGATCAGCCGTTCGCCGTCCATGTGCCGCTCCAGATCGAGACGAAGATAGAATCCGGCCGCGTCCAGTCCAAGCCCTACCGCGTCAGCGCGTGGATGCAGGGCTTCGGCACGACGACCAACTACGGCGGGCGCAGCGCGCCAGGCGTCCTCACTGCGGGCCTGTATCGCTTCGACGAGCAGCCGTGCCTCCAGGGCGACACGAACCGCTTCTACTTCCACTACGAATTTGACCGCTTCCGCGGCATGACGGTGCTGCCCGTGGGCGACGCGCTGACCACCAACTCGTGGATGCCGAACGTGTTCCTGCGCAGCGATCTCCTCGGCCCGGCGCGCTACGCGGTGTGGATGGTCATGGACCCGCGACCGCGCCGGGTCAACGAGCGTTTCGAGCCGGACCTCCGCGAAACGGAGCGCGTGCTCGAAGTCAAGGGCATCCCCACGGGCGTCTGGAGCACGAACGAAACACTCAAGGGCGTCCTGAACTTCGTGACGGAGGAGGTCGCGACGGATCCCTCCAAATACCGGCCCTCGCCCGGCGAGTTCGGCGTCCCGCAGGCGGCGGCACCGGCACCGGCACCGGCGACGCCCGGCTGGAAGCGGACCAACGCGTTCGACCTCATGCTCAAACAAAACGGCTGGCAGCTCCGCTCCGCCAGCATCACCAACAACGGCGTGATGGCCGGCCTGCGTTCCGGCAGCTACGAGTATCGGGAGGTGGAGTCGAAGTTTGTCCCCTCCACGTTCACGACCACCCATCGCATCACCGACAAGAGCGAGGAAGCCAGCAAGCCGTCCAAGACGACCGACGTGCGCGTGACCGTCACCTTTCCGCCGCGCCTCCTCGACCACGGCCCGGCCTGGGCCTCCATCCAGATGCAGCAGCTTGGCCAGCCGGGCGGCGCGCCGTATGACCAGCGCTACGGCCTCGCACCGGACGAGCAGCTGACCCTCTACGCGCATCCGTTCGCCCCGGACACAAACACCGCACTGCCTTACGGCAACATCCTCGACAACGGCCGCCCCAAATACGTCGCCTTCCTCTGGAACACATGGGACGCCATCACGCGCAGCCGGGACACGAACACGGGCCTGAGCGCGGAGACCTGGTGGATGAAGTTCCCCTACGGCGCGCGCGGAGAAGGCCCCTTCAACACGCCCGGCTCCGGCTCGATGCCCGGCTTGTGGACCGCAGACAAAAAACTCGAGCCGCACCGGCTCCTGAGCATGGACCTGAAGTATTGGGTCCGCGTCGCTCCGGGCGGAGCGGTCTTTGAGAAGCACGCGGACTTCTTCGCGGTGCGCCTGAGCGACCTGGAGGACAACCGCTCGGGCGTCACCGTCCGGGACGCGCCCAGCGTCGTGGCGGGCCTGCCCGACGACGGCTACTTCGACTGGCTCGCGCGCTTTCACCAGCAGCGTGACAAGACCGAGCAACGGCTGCAGGAGATCGGTGTCGAACTGCGCGCGCTCAACGGCGAGCAGAAGGCACTTCACTCGAAATGGTTCAAGCTTCTCTGGCTCGACATGAAGTCCTGGCCCGCAGACCCCGCCGACGGCGACGACCTGCTGGAATCCGTTGGCCGCTACCTCGGGCGCGGACTCACCCGCGGCCGCGGCATCCCCATGCAGCCGACCATCGTGAAGGCCGTGCTGGAGGCGTTGAAGCAGGAGCGCGACGGCATCCAGCCGAAGATTGACGAGTCGCGGCAGGAACAGGCCGCACTCATCGCCGAGGGCACGCGCATCAGCAAGCAGCTCGTCGAGAGCGCCGATGTGCAGACCATCGGCTCGCGTGAGAACGACCAGCACCTCGCCGAGGTCAGGCGCACGCTTGACCACATGAAGGACAAGCACGACCTCAACCGCCTCAACATGTATGACGCGGCCGGCTGGCACGGCACGCCCGAGTTGCAGCAGTTGCTCGACGAGATGCGCTTCAGCTCCACCGCCGCACGCGAGCTGGCGAAGATCATGGAGGCGAGGGGTTGGCTGGCCCGCGCCAAGAGCCTCGACCTGCGGCTGGCCGTCGCCGTCATTTCACCCTCGCCCGTCCAGCCCGGCAGCCCGGCCGAGCTCGACGCGCACACAGCGCGCATGGAGGCGATGCGCGCGCTGCACGAGGCGCTCAAGGTCGCGCCGGACAGCATTCAGGCGCGCACGCTGCTCCAGGAGACGGAACTGGAGATGCTCGGCTGGATTCAGCGCAAGCTCGACCACGAGCGGCATCTCTCGATTGCCGGCTTCCACCGCTACCTCTCCGTGCGCGGCTACAATCCCGGCGAGGCGAAGGGCTGGTGGGACGGATTCAAGGAGCTGAACACCGCCTTCTGGGGTTCGTCGCCCGTCACGCTCGGCGGCGCGCTGCCGTGGAGCAACACCGCCGGCGTGGTCGCCGATGAAACCATCCTCGTGCAGGAGGCCGTCGCGAAAAACCAGGTCTCCCTCTTCGCCATCCGGAGGCTCATCCACAAAAAGATGTCGCTGAAGGAAATAAGGAACGTCACGGACGACCAGATTCTCGAACGGCTCGCCTTCCAGACGTTCGAGCGCAAGGAACTTGACCGGGCCAGGGCGCGCCGCATCTGCCAGGACATCCACGAGACCTTTGCCGAACTCTACGACCTGCGCACGCTGGCGGAGGGAGACATTGGCGAGTTTCAGAAATTCATCCAGCGCAACTACTACGCCTCCTTCGACGCCTCCAAGACGTGGAGCGAGACCATCGGCGACATGTTCTTCAGCCCGCTCGGCCTGGTGATGATGTTCGGTCCGAGCGCGGTCGTGAAGGCCAACGGCCAGTGGGTCGCCACCGTGCCGCACGGCGAAATCGCCCTGCTCGAAGAAGCCGGCCGGCTGGAGCGCGTGCGCGACGTGTTCGCCACGACGTTCAAGCTCGAGGAGCTGGGCCGCCGCTTCACCTCCACGCGGGTCGGCGGGATGCTCGCGGACGCCGTCATCGCGGACCAGAAGTTCCTTGCCAGCCGCAGCCTGCTCGATCGGTTTCTCAACGGCGGCTCGCGGCTTGCGGCGGCGGTGACGATCTATTGCGGCGCGGCGGAGCTGGCCGAGGAGTCCGGCGTCCCCGGCCTGCGCCTGCTCGTGGACGCCATCGGCGCGCTCGGCGCGGAGGAGATGGCCTTCGACATCCTCTCGCGCAACGGCTCGCCCGTCCGCAAGCTGCTCGCCAAATGCGACGAGTTCGGCGGCGTGCTCGCCCGGGAGAGCGCCGAGCTGGCGCAGCTCTCGAAAGCACACGAGCAACTGGAAGCCGTCCAGAAGCGTCTCTCCGCCCGCACGAAGCCCGGCGCCCTGCCCGCGCCCGACGCCGCCGAACTCAAACAAATCGAGGAAGCCCTCGCCGTGGTGCAGCCGCCGAAGAAGGGCACGCTCAAGGTTGCCGGCACCGACAAGAAGGAGGATGCGAAGGGGACTCTGAAAGCCGCCGCAGAGTCCTTGAAGAAGGGTGATACTGCCGAGGCCAGGCGCGCGCTCACCGGCTCGAAGGCGCTCCAGGGCGAGATGAAGGCGACTCTGGACGCCTACGATCTGGCGCTCGCGAAGGCGCGGGAGAACCTCAACAGGAATCCCGCGCTGCGCCAGATCACCGCGACCGACCAGCTCAAGCCCATCAGGGAAATCGCCGGCAATCCGCCCAACTTCGCGCCGCCCGGCGGCTACCCGCCGGGTGGCGCGGGCGTCATGCTAAGGCACGGCGATCAGGCCGTGCAGAAGGGCAAACTCGACGAGGCGCTCGATTTCTACCGCCACGCCCTGCACGAGGCGGAGGCAGCCCACGCCGACGACGTGGCCAGGCTCATCGAGGGCCGCCTGGCCCTCATCTCGGATGCCGCGGCCGAGGCCGAGACGTTCAAAATCCTCCGCCGGGGCCCCGCGCGCGCGCCGCCTTCCGCGCAGGCCCTTGAGAAGGAGCACGTGGACGAAATGCTCGCAAACATCGCGGCGAACAAACTCGAAGTGATCCCGAACCCCAAGCCCAGCGCCAACCCGGTTTACTTCATCCAGGGCAAGGGTGACAAAAAATTGAACTTCGTCTTCAAGGCGCTGGACAACCCGGACCTCGTCGCCTGCGAAATCTTCGGCCCGCTCGCCGCCCACGAGCTCGGCCTCAGCTCCGCACAGGCCCGGCGGATGAAAATGAGCGTTCCCCAGTTCAAGGACGGCAAGCCGGTGTTCGCCAACGGGAGACAGGTGTTCGACGAGGTCGAGGGATTCCTCGTCCGCGCCGCCGAGGGGAAGGAGCTGATGGAGATGACCGAGGCCACCATCCTCGCGCTCAAGAAAGACTACGCCAGCCAGCGCGTGCTGCGGTTGTGGATGGGCGACACGGACGGCCACCTCCGCAACATCCTCCTCACGCCGGAAGGGCGTCTGCTGCCGATTGACTTCGACTTCGGCTCGCTCAAGAAGGACGGCTTCCTGCGGCAGGCGGGGCGGAACAACGCCACGCAGAAGGAATTCCTCGAGGACGCGCTCGGGTTCCCCTCCCTCATCCGCGACCGCATGCCTGATCACGCAAGCGCGCCGCTCTACACCTGGCTCGACCGCCTCGACGGCATGTTGAGCTACGACGAGATGGCCGGGACCGTGGGCGCGATCCAGGAACTTTGCGCGGAGGACGGCGGCAAAACGCTCAAGGAGATGCTGAGGAAGGCATTGCCGGAGGAAAAAGTTCAGGAAGCCTTCGAAGCGCTCACCGAGCGCTCCGGACTGCTGAAGGAAGTGCTGGAGAACAAATTCCCCGTCTTCAAGAAGACCGCGGTGCTGCGGTTCGATTTCGACCGCCTGCACGCCGCGCCGGCCTCCGGGCCGTGCTTGAACGAGTCCGGGATCATCGCCCTCGCCGCCTGAACCGATGCGCCGACTGCTCACAATCCTGCTGCCCGCCGCGCTGCTCTGCGCGCGGGCCGGCTTTGCGCAGACCGCCGCCGACCCCCACGAGAACGAATGCCGCGCCCGCCTGCAGATGCTCGGCCACGCCTTCACGCGCTACCTGCTCTACCACGACGGCCAGCCGCCCGCGCGCCTCAGCGACCTTCACAAGGCCGGCTTCATGCCCGACATCGAGACGTTCTGTTGTCCGGCCTCCGGCACGCGCCTCGCCGACGCCGCGCAGATTGACACGCTCGGCGACTACGTCCTAACAGGACAACTGACCGCCGAGCGCCCGCTGCTGCTGGTGCGAGACAAGAGCGGCTTCCACGGCGGGCAGGCGCTGGCGTTTTACTCGAACCGCACCTTCCGAAAAGTCCCTGCCGCCACGCCCCCAACCCGCGCCACGACCAGCACGAGTTCGACAACCGGAACAACTACGGACACGGCGACCCCGACCACAGGCACGACCGCCACCACGACGCCGGGGCCGGCCATCCTGCCGCCGCCCGTGGCCGCCGCCACGGGGCTGGAGGCCTACAACCGCGCGCTGGCCCTGCTCAACCAGCGGCAGTTCTCCGAGGCCGAGGTCGCCGCGCGCGAGGCGGTGAAACTCTCGCCGACGAACGCGCTTTTCCACTCCGGTCTCGCGTGGATATTCGCGCAGCAGGCGAAGTGGCCCGAGAGCGAGGCGGCGTATCGCGAGGCCGCACGCCTCAATCCCGCGCAGCCGTTCTATGCGAACGGTGTCGGCAACGCCGCGTTTGCACAGCGCAAGTTTCCCGAGGCCGAGGCCGCCTACCGTGACATGGCGCGCCTTGCACCGACGAACGCCGCCGCGCGCAGCTACGTCGGCCTCGCGCTCGAGCAGCAGAACAAGCTCACCGACGCCGGGGCGGCCTTCCGCGAGGCCGTGCTGCTGGAGCCGGCGAACGTGCAGTATCACAACTTCGCCGGCAACGTCGCCTTCGCGTTGCGCAGGTATGCCGACGCCGGGGCCGCGTTTCGTGAAGCCGTGAGGCTCGACCCGAACAGTGGCGAATTCGCGTGGCGGCTCGGCAACGTCCTCGTCGCGCAGAACAAATGGGCCGACGCCGAGGCGCCGTATCGCGACGCCGTGCGGCTCGACGCAGGAAACGCCTACGCGCACGAGGGCATCGGCCACGCGTTGATGGCTCAGAACAAGATCGCCGAGGCCGAGGGGCGGTTCCGCGAGGCGATCCGGCTCGACCCGAAGGTGGGGGCCTTTCATGCAGGCCTCGCCGGCGCGCTGTATCGCCTCGGCCGCTTGCAGGACGCGACCGCAAGCGCACAGGAGGCACTGCGCCTGGGCCATCGCGAGCACTGGGTGCTGAAGCAGCTCGGCCTCGTGCAGTAGGCGATTGCCGCAAGGCGTCATGCCTTCAGACAGTGCGACAGGCCGTGGAAATCCACTTGCCGTGCGCTGGGGACTTGCCCCGCCGCCCGTCAGACGGCACGCTGCGCCGTCCGTTTAGCAACACTGCACTACCATGACCAGAGTCATCATCACCGGCGCGAAAGGCCGCATGGGCCAGACGCTCATCGCCTGCGCCGCCCGCATTCCCGGCATCCAGGTCGTCGGCCAGATTGACCTCGGCGAGCATCTCACCCCGCTGCTCGACAAGGCCGACGCCGTCATCGACTTCAGCTTCCACGAGGCCACCCTGCCCTTCGCGCAGCTCTGCGTGCAGCACGGCAAGGCGCTCATCGTCGGCACCACCGGGCACAAGCCGGAGGAGAAGGAGGCGCTCCGCGCCTGCGCGGCGAAAATCCCGATGGTCTGGGCCTCGAACTACTCCACCGGCGTCAACACGCTCTTCTGGCTCACGCGCAAGGCCGCCGAAATCCTCGGCCCCGGCTTCGACCTCGAAGTCGTCGAGATGCACCACCGCCTCAAGAAGGACGCACCCAGCGGCACGGCCACCACGCTGCTCGAAATCCTCGGCGACGTGCGGAAGGTCCAGCTTGCCGACGCGTTGCGCCACGGCCGCAAGGGCATCACCGGCGAGCGCACCAGCTCGGAGATCGGCATCCACGCCCTGCGCGGCGGCGACGTCGTGGGCGACCACACCGTCATCTTCGCCGCGAACGGCGAGCGGGTGGAACTCACTCACAAGGCCAGCAGCCGCGAGACCTTCGCCAACGGTGCCCTGCGCGCCGCGCAATGGGTTGTGAAACAAAAGCCCGGCCTCTACGACATGCAGGACGTGCTGGGGCTGAAGTAGTTCTCCCTCGAAAACGGCGGACGCACGAAAAGGAAAGTGCCTGGAAGGCAGCAGTGCCTGTCGCCAATTCCCGGTGAAAGCCGGTCGAATGGAACGGAGTGACAGGACGCGAGCCTTCTCCCTTCGCGGAGCGAGGGGAGAAGGTGGCCGAAGGCCGGATGAGGGGTGCGGCCACCAACGCCGTCGCACGCAACCCCTCACCCCGACCCTCTCCCCTCATCCGATGAAGGGAGAGGGAGGAGTCCCGTCGCTCCTCTTTGAATCTCACCTTCCTGCGGCCTCAAAGCCGCGATCCGGCTGATGCCTGCTGTTTTCGCGTGTTTCGCGGGCACCCGTTTGGAATCCGGACCACCGCCTAGTAAATCCGCGTGGATTCCTCGCGGCGGATGGGCCGCTCGAACTGGTCGGTGGTGAAGTCCACCTTGAAGCGCGAATCATCCGGGCGCACCGCCCGCGTCAGCACACGCCAGGTGGCCACGGCCTTGCCGTCGAGCGAGGGCAGCGGACTCATCGTGACGGTGCGGCCCTGCGACTGCACCGGCGTGCTGCCCGAACCGGAGATGAACTCCTGGCTGTCCGGCACGGTGCAGACCACGCGGATGCCGGTGCCCGTCTGGTTGCCCTGGTTCGTGATGGTGACGATGTAGGAGATGACCTTGCCCACCTCCACGGGATCTTCGAGGTCCACCACTTCCACGAGGACCGCATAGACACCGAGAATTTGCGTCTGGCACTCGCACCGGGCCGGGCCGGCCATCGTGCCGCTGACCGTCGGCTTGAATTCCAGCCGGCCGGGCCGCTCCGTGGTGAAGGCCGCGCAGACTTCCCGGGAGGCATTCGTCGTCACGTCCGCTATTTCCCAGATGACACGGTCTGACGACGCCACGCCGCCATCGGTGGCGCTGACGAAGGTGGTGCCCGGAGGAATCGGCAGGATCACCGTGGCCCTGGGTTCGGGACCGTCACCCGTGTTCCGGACGGTGAAGCAGACTTTCACAGGCCGGCCGGTGAACTGCCGCTCCGGCGCGTTGCATTGCAGCGCCAGCAGCGGCTCGGGCGTGGGTTCCGCGCCGAGGTCTTCGAGGAAGAAATTGCTGCAGGCCTTGGGCGTGATGCAGCGGTAGCGCCGGCCCTTGGAGGAAAAGGTGAAGGCATACGCCGGGGCGGGTTCCGAGCCGGCCCAGATCACGTTGCGAAGGCAGACGGGCCGGCCGTCCTTGCGCGATGACATGAAGGGCATGCGCGTGCCGACGGCGATTTTCCCGTCCACAATTTCAGCCGTGAGCGCGGCGCGGTGGAGGTCCTCCAGATTTCCCGTCCAGCCCCACTGCTGAAGAACCGAGGCGAAGTCGGGCCGGAGTTTTTCATCACGGAACCGCGCGCGCAGATCGTCCGGCGTCTGCAGGGGCGGGGCGAAGCGCGTGGCCGGATGGCCCAACCGCGTGGCGCGATGCTCCTCGGCACGGACCGGCGTGCAAAGCCAGAGCACCAGGCTGGCAACCACAGCGAACGACACGGAGGTGGAAGTCTTCACGGCAGGTAAAATCCCGAAATACGGACCAAGAAACCAGCCAATAGTGACGCCCGGCTGGAAGCGCGGCGTTCACGCCGCAGGAATGTGCGAAAGCCTGCTGGCTATTCGACCGCGCCCATCTTCTCCTGCCTTCTGCGGCGTGAACGCCGCGCTCCCCGCAGGCCGCCACACGGGAAAGCATTTGCACGCACCGGGGCGAGACGGGATAGTGCGCGCATCCCCCCGCCGCGCGGGGCGGTCTCGTTATGAAATTTCTCAAATGCCTGATGGCGCTGGTCGCAATCCTGTCGATGGTCGATGGGGCGGCGGCCGACCCGCGGCCGCCGCAGTTCCGGGAGGTCTTCGAGATCGTCCGGACGAATCTGGGCGGGATGAATCCCGAAGCCGTGGAGCGTGCGGCGCTCAAGGCGCTCCTCAAGCAACTCGACGGCCAGGTGGTCATCGAGGACCAGCCGACCACGAGCGCGGCTGCGACCGCCGGCCCGCCCGTGAGCAAGTCCGCCGTCTTCGACAACGGCTATGGCTACGTGCGCATCAGCCAGGTCGGGCCCAAACTGGAGTCGGCGCTGGCCGACGAGTTCGGAAAGCTTGGCGGCACCGGCAAGTTGAGCGGGCTGGTTCTGGACCTCCGCTACGTAGGCGGCTCTGATGAGAAGGCCGCCGCGCGCGCCGCCGACCGTTTCCTCGCCGCCGAACAGGCGCTCCTCACCGTGAACGGCGAAGTGCTCCGCTCAACCGGCAAAACCAACGCCATCCAGCTGCCCACCGCGATCCTCGTCAACCGCCACACCAGCGGCGCGGCGGAGGTGCTCGCCGCCCTGCTCCGCCAGAACCACGTCGGCCTGCTCATCGGCGGGGCCACCACCGGCGGCGCGCGGCAGTTCAGGGAATTCACCTTGAGCACCGGACAGCGGCTGCGCATCGCCACGGGTGAAACGAAACTGGGAGACGGCCAGTTGATGCCGGCCACCGGCCTGCGCCCCGACATCGCCGTCAACGTCGGTGCGGAGGAGGAGCGGGCGTTTTATGCCGAACCTTACCAGAGCCCGGCCCGGACGAACGTCGTCACCAGTGCGGACAGGAGGCACGCCGAGTCCCTGGGCCGCCTCAACGAGGCCGAACTTGTCCGCCGGATGAAGGAAGGGCAGAGCCTTGAAACCGCCCTTTCAGGCGGCGCGCCCTCCGTCAGCGCGCCACAGGTGCGGGATCCCGCGCTCGCCCGCGCGCTCGACTTGCTGAAGGGACTCTCCGTCATGCGCCCCGCCAGGCCATGATGCCCGCTCACTTCGCCGACTGATACAGCCGCGCGAGATCAAGCAGCATCGGCTCCAGCAGCTTGTAATACTCCGGCTCCGGCAGCTCCGCTTTTCGGTCGCGCAGTTTTCCGATGGCCAGCTCCAGCTCGTCCCGCTTCGCACGCACGGCGGGCGGCAGCTTCCGCTCCTGCTCGCTGCGGATGAGCACGAACTGATGCGCCCGCAGGCCGTCAGCGCTCGCCCCGTCCTTCGCCTTCTTCACGGCACGCACGCCGCGAAACCAGTCCGGCGGCGTGCCCAGCCCGTCGCCGTTGTCGTCGAGCAACGGATGCTCCGTCGCAAGACGGCCCTCGGTGACGTAAAACTCCGCGACCCGGCCCGCCGCCAGCAGATACGCCTCCAGCAGCGACGTCTGTCCGTCCTTGTCGAGGTCCGCATCCGCGCTGCCGATGGCATCGGCGAAATGGCCGCCGAAGCGCGTGAAGTTCAGCTCGTTCCCCGTGCGCGTGGCCGTGACAACCACGCGGCCCGGGGCGGACAACCCGGCCACAAACGGCCCGCTCGCAGACGCGCAGTTCACGACGGCGACCGGACGCTTGAACGGCTTGAGCCAGCCGGCCAGCTCGCTCGCAGTGAAGTCCGGCCCGCGCAAGTTGAACTTCGCCTCCCTGCCGTCGAACGTCCCGTGTCCCAGCAGCACCAGCCACACCGCGCCGGTGCCTTCCTTCGGCTCGGCTGTCAGCGCAGCCTGGAAGAGCGCGAGGTCGTTCGTCTCCGCACTCTTCCAGCCGACGGGCACGAGCTTCGCCTCTGCGCGGCCCGCGGCCTTCTCCCACTTGTCCGCCGCCCCGGTGAACTGCCGGCCGAATTCCTCCTCGCCCGGCGCGCCGACGAGGACGAAGACGGTGGGTTTGTCCGTGGCCTCACCGAGGGCGAGACGGGCGCAGGCGAACAGGATGCAGGGCCAAAGCTTCACGGCAGCCCCCTCATTCTCCGCAGCCCCCACTCCGCGATGAAGCACAACAGAGCGAAGGCAAACACCAGCGGCTGGTGCCAGAGCGGATACGTCCACGCCTCGGTCACGGGCGACTTCAGATGCGGCAGTCGCGCGGCAAAAGCCCCGAGCGAGCCCGCCTCCACCAGTTCGCCGCCGGTCTGCCTGGCGATGGTTTCGAGCAATGCGCGGTTTGGCTTCAGCGACTTGAACTCCTCGGCGGCCAGATCAGTCGTCCAGCCCGCGACAGCGCGGCCCACTTCAGCGCCGGCACTGTTCGTCACGGAGGCGGTGGCATGGTAGCCGCCGGTTTCGTGCGGAACGAAAGTGGCGGTGTAAAGGCCCGGCTCGCTGGTGGAAGCCTCGGCGGGCAGGCGGATGGCAGGCGCGTTGCTCACACCACCAGGCACGGGCTGCACGTTGATCGCCACCGACGCGTTGTCCAGCGGCAGGAACTTCGCGTCGCGCACGCGGACCTGCAGCTCCACGGCCTGGTTTGCATCCGCCTTCCCTGCCTGCACCGCGAGTTCGACCTTGTTCGGCACGTCGGCGACGAGCCACCGCGCGAGCTGCCTCCAGGCCTTGTCCATGTCCGCGTGCATCTCCGGCTCGCGCAGCCCCCAGCGCCACATGTCACCGAGGGTGACGACCGCCGTGCGCCCGTGACCGAAGCGCTGCACGGCCATGGCGGGGCTCGCGCGGCCATCCGCATCCGTCACGGTCGCGATGGAACTTGCCCCCGGCTTCAGGTCGCGCACCTCGTTGAGCAGTGCGAAGGCGGGCATCGCATCGAGACGGGTCTTCTCCGTGCCCTCGGTCGTGCGCAGCCGCGCCCAGGCCTGGAGCCAGCCCTCGCGCGTGAGGCCGAGCCGCAGGTTTTCGCGGGCCTTCCCGTCCGGCTGCCGGTCGAGATATACCGGCAGCATGTCGCCGACGGGCGTGCGGAGGTAGCCGCCTTCATGGAAGGACTCCATCCCGCCGAGCATGAGGAAGCCGCCGCCGCGCTCGCTCACGAAACGTTGCAGCAACGCCTTCTGCTCGGCCGTGAAAAACTCCGCCTCCAGATCGTCCACGATGACCGCGTGGTAGCCGAACAACTCCTCCGGCGTGGCGGGAAATCCTTTGCTCAACTCCTCCGCGTCCTTCGTGTTCAGCCGGATGAGCACCGGCTGGTCGTAGCGCTGAACCTCCTCCTTCGATTGATTGCCGAAGCCGCGGAAGAGCGGGTTCGACGACTCGCCCGCGCGCCCCCGGAAGTCAAACTTCGGCTCGCGCTTTGCAATGCGCAGCAGACCGATCAATTCCACCTGATCGTCTTCTCCCAGCGCCCGGTTGAGGAACTTGAACTCCCAGTTCGGCCGCCCGCTGACATAGAGGATGCGGAACGGCCCGTGCCCACGGTCCACGGCGATGACACGCGTATTGTTCGCAAGAGTCGCCTCGGCGGAGCTTTTCTGATCCTTGAACTGCACGGCTTCGCCCTGCGCGCCGACGCGCACGCGGTAGAAGGAGACGCCCTTTTGCTCTGGCTTGAGCTGGAAGCGGAACGCGAGAGTTTCGCCGTCGCTGCGCACGCGCACCGTCTGCTGTTCCAAGACCTTGCCGGTGCGGTCGAGCAGCTCCGCCTTCACATCGGCACCGACGTAGCCGCCGGCCGTCGCCTCGGCCTGAATCGTCACCGGCGCATCTTCAAAGGAAGTCTGGGTCACTCCCACGTTCACGAGCGCGATGTCGCGGTCGGCATCCTCGCGCCCGATGACCACCGGGTAAACCGGCGGCAGGCCTTTCAAGTCCGGCAGTTCGCCGGCGATGTCCGTGGCGTTGCCATCGGTCAGCAGCACGACCCCGGCGACCGGCCGGCCGGCGAGCCGCTCGCGCAACGTGGCCAGCGCGCCGCCGATGGCCGAGGAGCGTCCTTCGAAATTCAGCTCGGCAAACTCGGTGCTGGGCTGGAGCCGAGAATCGAACACGTAACTCCGCACCTCGAAATTCTCGCGCACCTTCGCAAGCCAGTCCGCGCCCCTGCCGGTGAGCGCGTCGCGCAAAAACTCGCCCCGGCTCTGCGCGTTGCCACGGTCGTGGATTTGCATGCCCTGGCTGTTGTCGGCGATCACCGCGAGCACGTTCGCACCGGGCTTGGCGCGCTGGCCGGTCCACATCGGCTCCAGCAGGCAAAGTGCGAGCGCGGCGAAACCGAGCACCTTGAGCATCACGCACGCCGCGCAGAGTCCCTTGTCCGCCTGCGCCCGCGCGTAACCCCACACGAGCGCCGCGCAGCCAATGCCCGCCAGCGCCAGCACCGGCACCAGCCAATCGCGTCCGGAAAAGATGAGGGAGGCGAAGGTCATGCGCCGAACAGGGCGGGGAAATTGCGTCGCCCGTGCAGCACACGGATGACTTCGATGCCTTTGGGATGGGGGCGGTAGAAAATCACGTAGTTGCCCACGACACAGCTTCGGAGGCGGGGAGAAAGTTCCTCACGCAAGCGGCCGAGTTCCGGCATCCCGGCGAGGAAACGGCACTTGGCGTCAATCTCCTCAACCATCCGATCAGCCGCCGACACGTTGTCCGAGGCGATGTATTCCCAGATGTCACAGAGGTCCAGTCGGGCTTCGGACGTGCGTAAGACTTCGCCGTGCATCAGGCCTTGATTCCAATCCGTCGCCGGCCCTCAGCCTTGATTTCGTCTATGTCCAGCGGAGCCAGTTCGCCCCGGTCTGCCTGCGCCACACCGATGGCGATGGCGCGGCGCAATTCCTCAAGCTCGAGTCGCCGCATCTCTTCCGACCCCGCCAGCCAATGCAGGAGTTCATAGCGGTCCTCCGCAGACACCTGTTCGGCTGCGGCCTTGATTTCCGTCAGTGTGTTCATAGTTGGAGAATTATGTTTGTGCTGACTTCGCCGCCGCCAACCGCTCCCTCCCCCGCTGCTTCATTCCAGCGAAACCCTCAGCCAAGCTCGCCTCGTCGTATTCCTTGAAGCGACCTTGCTCCAAGTCATCAATGCCGACTTGCACTGCCTGCTTAAGCGTTTCCTTGGTCCACCGTTCGCCTTCATTGATGTCGGTCAGCCACCGCTGCAACTCCCGGCGCTCCCGAAGCGACACTTTGCTGACGGCGCTCTTGATTTCCTCAATCGTGCTCATGGCTCGAAATTACTTGGTTGAAACCTTCGGCGCAACGCCCGGCTCTCCCTCGCTCTTGCCGAGGTTTTCGTAATATTTCTTCACAAGCTCGGAGAAGCGGCCCGGCACCGGATCGCGGTCGATCGGCACCATCGCCTCGCGGTTGTCGCGCCTGGCCAGCTCCTCTTCGATACGCTTCCGGACCTCGGTCAGCGGCTTGAGAATCTGCAGCCGCACCAGGTCCCACTTCGGCTCGGCGGCCCCGCGCTTGAACTCGATCCGCTGCGTCCGCACGCGCTCGCGCACGGTCTGCAACTGGTTCCGCAGCTCGGCTGAGTCCACCATTTCCTCGGCGTCTCGCAACCGGTCGCTGAACTGCTCGAAGCCGCCGCCGGTGATGGGCGCGAGGTTGACGTCGCGGTTCGCGAGGTCGCGGCCGGAAAGCAGATTGTCCCAGCCGCCCCGGCGGTTGCCGCCGCCATTCTGGTAATCGCCGGTGTGCGAACCGTCGGCGCCACCGCGGTTGCCTGCGGTGTTCACGCCGCCCTTGCGGCCGGCTGAAGGGGAATTCGCCTCCTGTGGCTGGTCGCGTCCGCCGCCCTTGCCCGCCTGCTCGCCGGGCTGTCCTTCCCGGGCCCCGGGTTGCTCTCCACCTTTGCCGGATTTTCCGGCTTGTTTCTCTTCTCCCTGCTTGCCGGCCTGGCCGGATTTTCCGCCCGGCTCCTGACCTTCACCGGCTTGCGGCTCGCCCCGTTTTCCGGAGGATGACTTCTGGCCGGGTTTGGCTTCGCCCTGCTTGCCAGTAGGTTTGCCGGACTGTTCG
>JBAYGL010000067.1:0-15226 GCA_041666725.1 Limisphaerales bacterium | reverse complement strand
GGGGAAGCTTGTCCACTCACCAAACTCTCATCACGGACCGCTCACTTCCCCCGTGTGTTTGCGACGATGTTTTTCTCCCCCAGCACGATGACCGTCGGCTGCCAGCCGCGTGCCTTGGAGGCGTCCACTTCCGTAAAGCTCATGATGGTGAGCTTGTCCCCGATCTCGCCCAGGTGGGCGACCGCTCCGTTCAGCTCGATGGCTCCCGAGCCGCGCGGTCCTTCGATGGCGTAGGTCTCCCAGCGGTTGCCGTTGGTGAGATTGCTGCAAAGGATGCGTTCGTATGCGAAAAACCCCGCCTGCTCCATCAGGTCCGCCGCAATGGTGAGGCTGCCCTCGTAGTGAAGCGACGAGCCGGTGACGGTGGCACGGTGAATCTTCGATTTCAGGACGTGAACAAGCATGATCAAAATGTCGACTTGCGGGCGGAGAACCGTGAATCTACGGCTCGGATGCGGAAGATTCGCCGTTCTCAATTCGCCGATCGTCGTTCCCAAGGTTTGACTTGAAAAACGCGCGTCAATATAAAGTCCGCCGTTCGCAACACAACACTCGATTCAAAACTCCTTTTCCCATGAGCAGAAAAATTCGTTACGGCATGGTTGGTGGCGGGCGCGGTGCGTTCATCGGTGCGGTGCATCGCATCGCGGCGGCCATGGACCAGCAGGTGGAGCTGGTCTGCGGCGCGTTCTCCAGCGATCCGGAGCGCTCCAGGGCCAGCGGGGCGGACCTTTTCCTGCCGCCGGGCCGCTGCTACGGGACCTTCGAGGAAATGATCCTTGCCGAGAAGAAACTTCCCGCCGGCGAACGCATGGACTTCATCGCCATCGTCACGCCCAACCACATGCACTTCCCGCCGGCGAAGATGGCCCTGGAAAACGGCTTCCACGTCCTGAGTGACAAGCCCGCCACCTTCAGCCTCGCCGAGGCCAAGGCCCTCGCCGCGCTCGTCAAGAAGACCGGCCTCCTCTACGGCCTCACCCACAACTACACCGGCTACCCGCTCGTGAAGCAGGCCCGCGACATGGTCGCCACCGGCAAGCTCGGCAAGATCCGCAAGGTCGTCGTCGAATATCCGCAGGGCTGGCTCGCTACGCGCATCGAGGGCAGCGGCCAGAAACAGGCCGGCTGGCGCACCGACCCCAAGCGCTCCGGCGCCGGCGGCTGCGTGGGCGACATCGGCACGCACGCCGAGAACCTTGCCGAATACATCACCGGGCTCCAGATCTCCGAACTCGCCGCCGACACCACCAGCTTCGTGAGCGGCCGCAAGCTCGACGACGACGTGAACGTCCTGCTCCGCTTCAAGGGCGGCGCGAAGGGTGTGCTGCACAGCTCGCAGATTTCCGTCGGCGAGGAGAACAACCTCAGCATCCGCATCTATGGCGAGCTGGGCAGCCTCGAGTGGCACCAGAAGGAGCCGAACTCCATGCTGGTGAAGTGGCCCGACCAGCCCATGCAGGTCTACCGCGCCGCCAACGGCTACCTGTGCGACGCCGCCAAGGCCGCTGGTCGCACCCCGCCCGCGCACCCCGAGGGCTACCTCGAGGCCTTCGCGAACATCTACAAGAGCTTCACCAACGCGATCCGCGCCCGTGAGGAAAAGCGGAAGCTGGCGAAGAACGACCCCGCGAACGATTACCCGAAGATCGAGGACGGCGTGCGCGGCATGGCCTTCATCCAGGCCGTCGTCGAATCGTCCGCCAAGAACGCGAAGTGGACGAAGCTGGACGTGTGAAGCACTGACGGCGCTTCAGCGATCCTGGATCGTGCGCGGGCACCTTTGCAGACGGGCGACTAGGTCCGGGCTGGACGCGTCATTTTCTATTTTGGCGCTGAAACTCAATGACCTTCCGGATGTAGGGCACATCCAGTTGGGTGAAGTAAGAATCGTAGTCAGGCACAACTGACCGCGAGTGACTCAAGTCGAACTCGCAGCGGTTGTTTAGATACGGCGCATACGGTTTTAAGGAGCGGAGAATCATCTCCTCAGTCCGGCTGATTGGTTTGGGAATGTGCTGTAGAAATTCCAACGCCAGCTTCCCCTTGACCTTGAAGGCCTCGCAAATCAGCCCTATCAGCTGCACGTTCGAGTGTGGTTTGGGATGACAGAGGTGAAACGTCTTTCCCGCCGCAGCGGGGTCCTTTGCAATCCGCAAAAGCGGCGGAATGATCGAATCCACCGGTGCGAGATTTGGCCTGGCTTCGGGATCGGCCATCAACCGTATCCTGCTGCTTACCACCTGGCCGTCCGAGATTTGATAGTGCTCTTGAATGCGGCTGATCACTTCAACCAAGGCGTTGAGATGCGTGAAGGTGGAAGCACGTCCAGATTCCCGATCGTTCGTGATGACGCTGGGCCTGACGATTACGAGTGGCAGCTCATGCTTTCGGCAAAGCTCGGTGAGAAGGATCTCCGCGTCGAACTTGCTCTTCTCGTAGCTGTTCCGAAACTCCTGTCCACAGTCCAGATCGTCCTCCCGGATCAAACCCGTCCGAGTTCCGGCTACAAATGCAGTGCTCACATGGATCGCCGTGGCAATTTTTTTGCTCAACGCGCTGACAACATTGACGGCTGCCTGGACATTGACCTGACGTTGGAGGGCAACATCGGGAGTTTTAAAGCGCGTATCTCCAGCAACGTGAAAAAGAATCGTTTCGGCGGGTGAGTGGTTGCTCTTTGATACGAACTCCAACCCCATTTTCCGGTCATTGAAATCGATCTCGTGGCAATGGAGTTCGCCGGGGCAATTTGTGATGTCGCCAACCTCGCGCAATGCTGCAATCAC
This sequence comes from Limisphaerales bacterium, assembly GCA_041666725.1. Taxonomy (GTDB): domain Bacteria; phylum Verrucomicrobiota; class Verrucomicrobiia; order Limisphaerales; family SXTU01; genus SXTU01. The sequence goes on along the minus strand of JBAYGL010000067.1, from coordinate 12,437 downwards.
CCGGTCTCTCCATTGACTTGTCGCGGTTCCCCGTCCCAGCGCATGAACCAGCGAGCCTTCAGCCAGAAGCCGGTAGACAATGTGCGAGCCAATGAATCCGTTGGCACCGGTGACTATGGCAGTTTTCATTCGGGCTAACCTTGTCGAAGATCAGGGATATCTGCGGTGCCGTCAGCGTCCGAGTTTAGCGATCGTCGCCGGGGTGGACGCTGGAGTTCGCAGTGATCGGGTTGAAACTCTGCTAATCGATCCGACTGCACAACTCTAAACGGCGCTGAAAACCACACCCTGAAGTATTGCAAACGCCGGTCGAAAAGCGCGGCAGGTGGCAGTTGAAAGTGACGCCCCTCCCGGCGCGAAGGAAACTTGAAGGCGAAGTCCGAGAAGCTCGCAGCGGCTCGTAGCTGAAGGCAGCCAATCCAGACAGACGGGCAGTTCAAGCGAGCAGCCCGTCCCCGCTCAGAAGAGGTTGTTTACAGCGATGCCCAGCACGCTCAACGGGCCCTGGTCTTCCAAGCCTTCGGTGGCTTTGTCGAGTTTCTGAAGGGTCATCTTGGCGTTCTTGAAGAGGCTGTCGTCGTTCACGAACTTGCCGACGCTGCCCTGGCCCCGGTTGATCTTCTGCATGATCTCCCGGAGGTTGCTCATGGCCAGCGTGGTTTCGTTGTAGAGGGCTTCGTCCTTCAGCAGCTTGCCCAGCGAGCCTTTGCCGGCCTGCAAGTCGGAGCGCACGTCCGTCAGCGTCTGCTTGGCGACGATCATCGTTTCGCTGGCGTGGCCCAGGGTCTTCCGCGCGTCGCCCAGCGCGAGCTTCACGTCGCCGAGCGAGCCCTTGGCCTCGGTCATGAAACTCTTCACTTCGCCGATGGCTCCCTTGGCGTCGGCGACCAGGCCCTGCGCATCGGCGGCGGTTTTGTTCAGCGTGTTTACCGTCTTGAGCGTGGACTGGTAGAGCGCGTCATCGCTGAGGAGCTTGCCGACGCTGCCCTCGCCCCGGGCGATGCGGTCGGAGATGGTCTGGAGGTTGCCGAAGAGGGCCGTGAGCTTCGGGTTGTTGTTCTTGAGGAAGTCGGTCATCGGGCCGAGCACGTTCTGAATGCTGTCACCGCTGAAGCTCTTGGTGAGATTCTCAATGCCGCCGGCAGCGTTCTCCAGTTTTTGCATGATGGCCGAAAGGTCGGCCTGCTCCGTGGTCTGGATCACGTCGCCGTCCTTGAAGTCGGGCGAGCCGGGGGAGCCGAGGTTGATGGAGACGAAGTTCTGCCCCATGAGGCCGGCGAAGCGGATGGTGGCCTTGGCGTCGGTCTTCACCTCGGCTCCCTTGTCCACCTTCATGGTCACCTTCACCCTGCCCTGGTCGAAGCCGATCTTCTCGACCTTGCCCACGGGCACGCCGGCCATCTTGACGGGATCGCCGACCTTGAGTTCCTGCGCGGTGTTGAAGAGCCCATGGAGCCGGTAGCCCTTTTTGAAGAAATCCGTGCCGCCGGCCATTTCAAGCAGCACGACGGCCGCGATCACCACGAGCGCGACGAACATGCCGAGTTTGGTTTCGAGGGAGGTGTTTTTCATGCCACGGGTCTTTCGAGTTTCAGTTTGAAGTCCGCTGTCAAAAATTTCCGCACCAGCGGGTGCTGGCTCCGGCGCACGTCTTCGGGCCGGCCAATCTCCAGGATCTCGCCGTCGGCGATCATCGCGATGCGGTCCGCGATGCCGAACGCGAGGTCGCGGTCGTGGGTGACGACGATGCTGGTCGCGCGCATGCGGTCGCGCAGCGCGAGGATTTCCTGGCCGATGGTGATGGCGATGAGGGGGTCCAGCTCGCTGGTCGGCTCGTCGTAAAGCACCAGTTGCGGCTCGATCACCAGGGCGCGGGCGATGGCGACGCGTTTCTTCATGCCGCCGGAAAGTTCGGCCGGGGTCTTCTCCTCGGAGCCCTTGAGTCCCACGATTTCGAGCTTCTCCGAGATGATCCGGGCGATGTCGTCCTCGGGCTTGAGCCGGTGTTCCCGGAGGTAGAGGCCGACGTTTTCCCCGACGGTCAGCGAGTTCAACAGCGCGCCGGACTGGAAGACCATCGCCATGCGGTAGCGGTCGCGCAGGCCCTCGGTGTGGATGCCCTGGCCTTCGAGGAGGAGTTCGCCGGCATCCGGTTCCTCGAGGCCGATGATGTGCTTGAGCAGGACGCTCTTGCCGCTGCCGCTCGGCCCCATCAGCACGAAAATCTCCCCGGGCTCGACGGTGAAGCTCACGCCGCGCAGGACTTCGTTGTCGCCGAAGCTTTTTCTCAGGCCGCGCACCTCGACGCGGACGCCCTCATGGTTTGCGGAGGCGGTCATTTTTCGATCTGCACCAGGAGGTGCGTGAGGAAGTAGTCAAGGATGAGGATGAGCACGATGGAATTGACCACGGCCTTCGTCACCGTGCGTCCGATGCCGCGCGGGCCGCCGATGGTTGACAGCCCCTGATGGCAGGACACGGTGCCGATGACGAGGGCGAAGACGAAGGTCTTGACGAGACCGTGGATCAGGTCCTTGACCTCGACGGTGTCGCGGAGATTCGCGAAGAAGGACTGCATGCCCACTGCGATCTGCTGGTTCGTCGAGCACACCAGGGCGCCGCCCATCCAGCCGACGAGATCGGCGAAAACCACAAGCATCGGCAGGCCCACGGCGATGGCCGTGATGCGCGGCAGCACGAGGTAGTGGACCGGGTTGATGTTCATCGTGCGCAGCGCGTCGATCTCCTGATACACGGTCATGGAACCTATTTCGGCCGCCATCGCCGCGCCGATGCGGCCCGCGATCAGCACGGACATGAGCGTCGGGGCCAGTTCACGGCACAGGCCCAGGCCCACGATGCCGCCGAGGAAGTTTGCCAGCCCGCGCTCGACCATCACCGGGCCGATTTCCAGCGCGAGCACACCGCCGATGAAGACGGACAGGATGCAGACCATCAGCAGGCTGCCCATGCCGATTTCGTAAAACTGCTCGAGGATCTTGCGCCGATGGCGGAAGGCCAGCGGCAACGCCTGAAGCGTCCGCCAAAACAACAAAACCAATCCGCCGATATCTCGAAACATAGAGTGAACCCGGAGGCTCCGTCAGACAGGGATTCAAATAGCCGCGCAAGGCGGGCTTGGCAAATGGAGTTTTTCCCGACCCTATTCCTGAATGAAGTAACTCAGGTTCTCCAGCTCGATGGCGAGGTTGACACCGTTGACCGTCACGTCCTCCGGAACCTGGAGAACGATGGGCGCAAAGTTCAGGATGCCGACGATTCCCGCCTCCACGAGCTGGTTGGCCACCGCCTGCGCCGCCTTGGCAGGCACGGTGAGAATGGCCATCTTGACGGCGCGCGCGCGTAGGACGCGGGGCATGTCCTGCATGGGAAGAATGGGCTGGAATGTCGTCCGTGTCCGCGCTTTCTGCGGCTCCGCGTCAAACGCCGCCACCACCTCAAAGCCCTCCGGCCCGAAGCCCTGATAGGCCAGCAGCGCCGCGCCGAGGTTGCCCACGCCGACGAGCGCGACGGGTTGCAGGCGGCTGGTGCCCAGCACGTTGGAAATCATGGCCGCCAGCTGCTCCACATCGTAGCCCAGCCCGCGCGTGCCGAATGTGCCGAAGTAGGCCAGGTCCTTCCGCAACTGCGTGGACTTCACCCCCGCCGCCCGCGCCAGCGCCTCGCTGGAAATCGTGGGCAGGCCGTTCTCCTTCAACCGCAGGAGGCATCGCAGGTAGATCGAGAGACGATAGACGGCCTTGCGCGGGATTTCGGGTCGCGAGTGTTTTTTCAAGTTCGGTTAAAACTAGTCATCCCGCCGGTCCGCCGCAAGACACTGAGTTCACGCCGGTGTCCCCGGCTCAAATCACATAATCCAGCGGGTTCGCGTGCTCGCCCTGGAGCAGCTTCACGCGCTCGCACATCTGCGCCACGGTCACATGCTCCAGAATCTTCACGATGGCCTCGCGCACTTCCTTCATCACGCTGCGGATGGCGCACTTGCTCTCGTCGGGGCAGGAGCACTTCTCGTAGAAGCGCTCGCTGACGCAGCTCACCGGCGCGAGCGGCCCCTCGATGTGCCGGATGACCGCCGCGAGCGTCACGAACTCCGGCGGGCGTGCCAGCCGGTAGCCTCCCGTCACGCCGCGACGGCTCTCGACCACGCCCAGCGACTTGAGGTCGGTGAGGATTTGTTCGAGGAAGCGCTTCGGGATGTTCTGCTGGTCCGAGATCGTCTGGATGCGCACCACATCGCGGTCGTAGTTCAAGCCCAGCACTAGCAGCGCACGCAGCGCATACTCGCCACGGACGGAGAGTTTCATAGGCGGATAATAAAAGGCTCACTTGATTGGTCAAGATTATGAATCACACTTCGAGCGTGAGTGGATAGTGTGGCTTAGAAGGTGGTAAATAGCGTTCGATTTAAACTCTATTGACTTGATAGAGATTAGTCTTAAACTCGCGCTCGATGTCGAAACCATCGGCAATCCGAAATGAAGCGCAAAGCGACTGGCTGGCCCTCGTGGCTGAACAGGTCGGGCAGCTCCGTTTCGGCGTCGTGCAAATCACCGTGCATGACGCGCGAGTGGTGCAGATCGAGCGGACCGAGAAGGTCCGGCTTGACCGCCCTGCCGCCGATGGCCGATCCGCGCCGACCAAGATCATTGGAGGCAAAATCAAAACTGACGGGCAAACCGACCTGACCACCGGAGGTTCCTGAATGATGAAACCACACGCTCATGAACTGGAAATGGCTGGTCGTGCTTCCCGCGCTGGCGGTCGCGCCGACCTTGACTCAACCCGCCTCCGCGCAGGCACCCGGTGGCGACACGCAAAAACTCCTTCAGCGCATTGACGAGCTGGAGCAGAAAATGAAAATCTTCGAACGCAAACGAGAACTGGACGTGGAGGCCGCGCGCGACGCGACCAAGACCGCCACCTCGATTTCCGAGGGCACGTCCGGATTTGCCGTGCGCTCGGCGGACACGAACTTCGTCATCAAGGTGCGCGGCTACGTGCAGACGGACGCGCGCTTCTTTCCCGGCGACCGCAACACCGGCGCGGTCAACGACACCTTCCTGCTGCGTCGCGTGCGGCCCATCATCGAGGGCACGGTCTATGACACGTTTGATTACCGGCTGATGCTCGACTTCGGGCAGAACCTCGCGTCCGGCAGCTCGGCGGCCAACCAAGGTCAGATTCAGGATGCCTACGTGACGGCCAAGTTGTATCCCGAGTTCCAGATTCAAGTTGGCAAGTTCAAGGAACCCGTCGGTTTGGAACGCCTGCAATCCGGCGCGAACCTGCTCTTCATCGAGCGCGGCTTCCCGACGCAACTCGCTCCGAACCGCGACGTGGGCATCCAAGTCCAAGGCGATTTGTGGAACAGCCGCTTGAGTTATCAGGCCGGCATCTTCAACGGCGTGGCCGACGGCGGCAGTGGCGACGCCGACACGGCGGACACTGACAAGGACATCGCGGCACGGTTGTTCGCCCACCCGTTCAAGGATTCCGACAGCGACGCATTGCGCGGCCTGGGCTTTGGCGTGTCCGGCACGGTTGGCAACCACAACACCGCCACGCGCACCTACACCACGCCCGGTCAGCAACGGTTCTTCAGCTACACCGCCGGCACGGCCTCGGCGGGTCAACACCAGCGCGTGTCGCCGCAGGGCTATTACTACTACGGCCCGTTCGGCGTGCTCGGCGAATACGTCATATCCAGCCAGAAGGTGCGCAACGCGGCGGCCACACGGCGGCTGACGCACACGGCGTGGCAGCTCGCGACCTCCTACTTTCTCACGCTGGAGGACAACTCGTTCAAGCCCATCGCTCCACGCGCGAACTTCACACTCGGCGGCCCCGGCTGGGGCGCGGTGGAACTGACCGCCCGCGTTGGGCAACTGGATGTGGACAACGACGCGTTTCCGACTTTCGCCAGCACGGCCACTTCCGCCAGCGAGGCGACCTCTTGGGGCGTCGGCGCGAACTGGCATCTGAACCGCAACGTCAAACTCAGCCTCGACTACGAGCGCACTGTCTTCGAAGGCGGCACGAGCGCATACTTGATCAATGGCGAACACGCCATCCTGAGCCGCGTGCAATTCTCGTTCTAGTCCACCGTTCACTCTCAAACAAATTCTCCCATGAAATTCCGCCACCTCCTCCAATCAGCCTTGACGCTCCTGCTCGCCGCGAGCACCGCGACCGCCAAGGACATCAAGCTCCTCAACGTCTCCTACGACCCGACCCGCGAGTTGTATCAGGAGTTCAACACCGCCTTCGCCAAACACTGGCAGGCCAAAACCGGCGACAAGGTCACGGTCCAGCAGTCCCACGGCGGCTCCGGCAAACAGGCCCGCAGCGTGATTGACGGCCTCGAAGCCGACGTCGTCACGCTCGCGCTGGCCTACGACGTGGACGCGATTGCCCAGAAGGGCCGGCTCCTGCCCGCCGACTGGCAGAAGCGCCTCCCGCAGAACAGCGCGCCTTACACGAGCACGATTGTCTTCCTCGTGCGCAAGGGAAACCCCAAGGGCATCAAGGACTGGAGCGACCTCGTGAAGCCCGGCATCGGCATCATCCCGGCGAACCCGAAGACCTCCGGCGCGGCGCGCTGGGCGTATCTCGCTGCCTGGGGCTACGCGCTGAAGCAGAACAACGGCGACGAGGCCAGGGCGAAGGAGTTCGTCGCGAAGTTCTACAAGAACGTGCCCGTGTTCGACACCGGCGCGCGAGGCGCGACGACCACGTTCATCCAGCGCGGCATCGGCGACGTGCTCGTGGGCTGGGAGAACGAGGCTTTCCTCGCGCTCAAGGAGCAGGCCAAGGGCGGTTACCAGCTGGTCGTGCCCTCCGTCAGCATCCTCGCCGAGCCGCCTGTGGCCGTCGTGGACAAGGTGGTGAAGCGGCGCGGCACCGCCGCCGTGGCGAAGGGTTATCTCGACTATCTCTACTCGGACGAAGGCCAGGAAATTGCCGCGCGCAACTACTACCGTCCGCGCTCCGCCACCGTGGCGGCCAAGTTCGCCGACAAGTTTCCGAAGCTGCAGCTCTTCACGATTGATGAGCTGTTCGGCGGCTGGCAGAAGGCGACCAAGACGCACTTCGCCGACGGCGGCACCTTCGACCAAATCCAGCGCAAGTGACCTGGTTCCTCCCGGCGGCGGCTGGCGTGCATTCCAGCCGCCGCCTTCGGAGCCGCAACGCATCCCGACATGATCACGACCTTTGTAAAAGACTTCGCCCTCGCCCCGGCCGCTGCATCCGTGCGGCGCTCACTTGACGCCGTGCTGGCTCCGCTCGACGACATCGCCGCGCGCTCGACCAATCTCATCCGCAAGCCGCTCGGTGAGTTCGAGAGCGAAGGCCGCATCTACAGCCTGTCGCGCTACGTGTATCTCGGGCCGCAGGGCGGCGGCGACACGCTGCGCATCGGTATTGTCGCGGCCATCCACGGTGACGAACCGGAGGGCACTCTCTCGCTCGCCCGCTTCGTCGCCGCACTGGAGGCGAATCCTGACATTGCGAAGGGCTACGCGCTGTTCATCTATCCGGTCTGCAATCCCACCGGCTTCGAGGACGGCACCCGTCACGCGCGCAGTGGCCGGGACTTGAACCGCGAGTTCTGGAACCACTCGACGCAGCCGGAGGTGCGGCACTTGGAGAGCGAGATTTACCTCCACGCCTTCCACGGCATCATCACGCTGCACACGGACGACACCAGCGACGGGCTGTATGGCTTCGTGGGCTGCGATGTGCTGTCCGAGTTTCTTCTGGAACCCGCGCTGAAGAGCGCCGCCGGCTTCCTGCCGCGAAATCACAGCCACCAGATTGACGGCTTTCCGGCGGCCAACGGCATCATCAACCGGGGCTATCGCGGGATGCTCCAGGCCCCGCCAGGCCAGTCAGACCGTCCGTTTGAAATCACCTTCGAGACGCCGCAACGCGCGCCGGTGGACCGGCAGGTCGAGGCTTTCTCCGCCGCGCTGCAAACCATCCTGACCGAATACAACCAGTTCATCGCCTACGCGCAGAACATTTGACCTTGTTCGCTCCCCAGCTGTGATAAACTCTCCGCCAGTCACCAGCAACCGCACCTTACAGCCCCCGCTACATGGCTGAGAAACGCTTCCGAGTCCTGCCCGGCTTCGGGCTGACCATGGGCTTCACGCTCTTTTACCTGAGCGTGCTGGTGCTCGTGCCCATCGGCGGGCTGTTCATCCGCGTGTTCAACCTCTCGTGGGCGGATTTCTGGAAGCTTGCGACCACGGACCGCGCGCTCGCGGCCTACCAGCTCACGTTCGGCGCGTCACTGGCGGCCGCGTTCGTCAACGCGCTGTTCGGCACGCTGCTGGCGTGGGTGCTGGTGCGTTACGATTTCCCGGGCCGGCGCTTCATTGACGCGCTCGTGGACTTCCCGTTCGCGCTGCCCACGGCGGTCGCGGGCCTGACGCTGGCGAGTCTGTTCGCGGAGAACGGCTGGCTGGGGCAGTTCCTCGTGCCAATGGGCATCAAGGGCGCGTTCACGCCGCTGGGCGTGGTCATCGCCCTCACGTTTGTTGGAATGCCGTTCGTCGTCCGCACGCTGCAACCCGTGCTGGAACATCTCGACCGCGACGTGGAGGAAGCCGCCGCCACGCTCGGCGCGGGACGCCTTCGCACCTTTCTCAGCGTCATCGCGCCGACGCTGCTGCCGCCGGTGCTCACCGGCTTCGCGCTCGCGTTCGCCCGGGCCATCGGCGAATACGGCTCCATTGTCTTCATCTCCGGCAACCTGCCGATGAAGACCGAAATCGCGCCCTACCTCATCGTCATCCGGCTGGAGGAATACGACTACACCGGCGCGATGGCACTGGCCGTGGTGCTCCTCGTCATCTCCTTCGCGCTGCTCGCCGTCATCAACGTGCTCGAACAGTGGGCCAACCGATTCTCTCGCTGACATGTCCGCCGTTCCCAAACGCCAATTCAGCGCCGGCCAGCGCAAATCGCAGCGCGGCACGGAGGAATCGCCTTTCGTGAAGTGGCTGCTCATCGTCATCGCGCTCCTCTTCTCGCTCATCTTCCTGCTGTTGCCGCTGGTGAACGTCTTCGCACAGGCCTTCGCGAAGGGCATCACGGTCTATTGGGACGCGCTCAAGCATCCCGACACCCTCTCCGCGATGAAGCTCACGCTGCTCGTCACGGTCATCTGTGTGCCGCTCAACGTCCTCTTCGGTCTCGCCGCAGCGTGGGCCATCACCAAGTTCGAGTTCCGCGGCAAGTCGCTCCTCATCACGTTGATTGACCTGCCGTTCTCCGTGTCGCCCGTCGTGGCGGGCTTGATGTTCGTCGTGTTGTTCGGTCTGCAAGGCTACTTCGGCGAATGGCTGGCCGACCGCGAAATCCGCATCATCTTCGCCGTGCCCGGCATTGCGCTGGCGACGCTCTTCGTCACGTTCCCTTTCGTCGCGCGTGAGTTGATTCCCATCATGCAGGCTGCCGGCTCCGATCAGGAGCAGTCCGCGCTCACGCTCGGCGCGAATGGCTGGCAGACCTTCTGGTATGTCACGCTGCCCAGCGCGAAGATGGGTCTGCTTTACGGCATCATCCTGTGCGTCGCGCGGTGCGTGGGCGAGTTCGGCGCGGTCAGCGTCGTGAGCGGCCACATCACCGGCAAGACCGACACCATCCCGCTGCATGTCGAGAAGCTCTACAACGAATACCAGGGCGCCGCCGCGTTCGCCGTGGCGAGCATCCTCGCGCTCGGCGCGCTGCTGACGCTGGGCTTGAAGACCTGGCTGGAATGGCGCGAGGCGAAGCTGGAGGAACTGGCGCAGCAGGCGGAACAGGCAATCACGCAATGAGCATCGAGCTAAAGAACATCACCAAGCAGTTCGGCGGCGTCTCCGCCGTCAACGACGTGAGCTTCACCGTCGCCGACGGCCAGCTTGTCGCGCTGCTCGGCCCGTCCGGCTGCGGCAAGACCACCGTGCTGCGGATGATTTCCGGCCTAGAAGCCCCGACCGCCGGCGAGATTTTCGTGCGCGGCAAGCGCGTCAACGACGTGCCCGTGCAGAAGCGCAACATCGGCTTCGTCTTCCAGGGCTACGCGCTTTTCAGGAGCATGAGCGTCGCGGACAACATCGCCTTCGGCCTCAAAATAAAGAAGTGGGCAAAGCCCGACCGCAACGCGCGCGTGGCCGAGCTGATCGAGCTGCTTGGTCTGAAGGATCTGGAAAACCGCCTTCCTCATCAGCTTTCCGGCGGCCAGCGGCAACGCGTCGCCCTCGCCCGCGCGCTCGCGCCCAAGCCGGACGTTCTCCTGCTCGACGAACCCTTCGCCGCCGTGGACGCCAAAATCCGGCAGGAGCTGCGCGAGATGCTCGTCAACCTCCACCACGAGCTGAACGTCACGACCATCTTCGTCACGCACGACCAGGAAGAGGCGATGGAGGTCAGCAACCGCATCGTCATCTTCGACAAGGGCCGGCTCGCGCAAATCGGCACGCCGCGCGAGGTCTATGAGGAGCCGGCCAGCGAGTTCGTCGCGCGTTTCGTCGGCGTGATGAACGTCCTCGACTGCGAGGTGCGGCAGGGCGTGGCGCGCTACGGGGAGCTGGAGTTTCCGGCGCACGGCGTCGCCGACGGCCAGCGTCTCCGCATCGGCTTCCGCCCGTATGCCGTGCAAGTGTCGAACGACCTCACGGCCCACCGCCACTGCGCGGTGCTGCGCCACACCTACTTCCTCGGCGTCCTGCTGCGCCTGGAACTGGAACTCCCCAGCGGCCTCATCATCCGCGCCCGCATGTCGAAGGAGGAATACGCCCGCCTGCATCTCACCGAGGGCCGCGAAGTTTCCCTGCAAATCCGTCAATACCGCGTGCTTGCCCGCGAAGGCGAGTCGCTCCCACCCGAAGTGGCCGTCACCCACAGTTTCCCACCCAATCTTGGCGAGGGGATCTGAGCCGGGACGATGCAGTCAAAACGACAGGAGCGCGGCATTCATGCCGCAGAAACGTCCGCCACAACCGGGGCTCGCGTTTGCAGCTGCGCCGGCTGCCGCCCGAACCGTCTGGTTCGTTCGCGCGGATGGCTCGAAAGTTCGTCAACCTCCTTTGAATTCCACATTTCTGCGGCATGAATGCCGCGCTCCTACTGCATCGTTCCGGCCGAGCGGGAACGGTGCGGTGGGGGCGCGCGCCCCGGATGCAGCTCACGGTCTGGCGGGCGGCACCCGCCTCGCCAGTGAGTTGTATTTTTCGACCAGCGCGTTGAATTCGCGTGTGCGCCTGTCCAGTTCCTCAACCACGGCGTTGTGCTCCTTTGTCCGCCGGTCGAGTTCCTTCATCAGATCGGCGTGCTTCGTGGCCACCTCGTTAAACTTCAGCACGGTCGCGTTGCGGTCATCCGCGATCTTCTTCAAGTCCGCGCCCGCCTGTTTGAGTTGAGCGTCGCGTGCGGCGACGGCGGCGGCCCAGCCGGTCACGCTGGTCTTGAGCTGGTCGCGCTCGTTGGCGAGCTGCTTCATCTGCCGGTCCAGCGCGGCGAGCCTGCCTTCGGTTTCCTTCAGCGAGGTGGTGGCGCGGGTGAGTTGCTCGCGGAAGCCGTCGAGGTCGGATGTGCCGCCCTTGAGGCGCTTTTCCGAGTCGTCCAGGCGGGCGGCCTGCTGCTGGCAGATTTTTTCCGCCGCGTTGAGGTCGAGGTTGAGCTGGCGGTTCACGCGCCATTGCAGGGCGCAGAGCACGGCCAGCGCGAGCACGCCGGCGAGGTTGAACCATTGAAGGAAACGGTTCATGCCAGGGACGGAAAGCTGAACCACGGGCGAAGAGAAGAATCAGTCGCGAAAGGGCGCAGAGATCGCAGAGCAATCCTTCGTCTCGCTCCCCTTTGTGTTCTCTGCGCCCTTTCGCGGCGAATCATCTGTGTTTCATCTGTGTCCATCTGTGGCTCACTTCTCCTGCGTTCTTATCTCAAACGCCACCTTCTGAATGCCCGCGCCCCGCACAATGTCCAGCACCCGGATGACATCGCCGTGGCGCGCGTCGCGGTCGCCGCTGATGAAGACGCGCACCTCGGTGTTGGCCCCGGCCATGGCGGCCAGCGCTAGCGCGAGTTCATTGGGGCCCACGGGTTTGGTGTCGAGGTAGGCGAGGCCGGCCTTGTCCACGGAGATGTTCACGAAGTCACGCCTCGTGTCCGCCGTTGCGGTGGTGGCGGTGGGCAGGTTCACCTTCACGCTCTTCAGGTTCACCATGCTCAGGCTCACCAGCATGAAGGCCGCGAGCAGGAAGAACATGATGTCGATCAGCGGAATGATCTCGATGCGCGCCTCGGCGTTTTCCGGCGGGAGCTTGGAGCCAAGTTTTACGGGCATGGAAGTAGGGGATGGGGAATGGGTGATGGGGCGATGGTCAGGCTGGGGCGGGGGGCTTTTCTTCTTTCGGGCGGAAGGC
>JBAYGL010000066.1:0-15281 GCA_041666725.1 Limisphaerales bacterium | reverse complement strand
TCCCGCGCGAAGCAGATGCTTCATCCCTGACAAACCTTGCCTCGTTGGCAGTGGCGGATTCTTCCCATCTGACAGCCGAACCAAATCTCCCGGCTCAGGCAACCGCCCAAACCTCTCTCCCCGCTGCTGTTTTCGACACTTCTCTTCTTCCGACCCGAAACGAAACTCCGGCCGAACATTTGCCCCGCCCATCGGCTGATGCTCCTGCGGCTTCTTCAAGCGCCGTCCAGGGCGAAACCGTCGCAAAGACTTTGGTTCAAGTTCCCGCAGAGTTTCCCGCCACGGCCCAGATTCCCGTGCAGAGTGCCGTAGTCACCGAAGCCCTGGCCCGCTCGTCAGTCGGAATCTCCACCAAGCACGAGGACGTCACGTCGGACGACACGCCGCATGTCGATGAGGTGCGCAACAATCCCACAGTGCCGGACCTCCTCGAAGCGAATCTCAAGCGCTCGACTTCGCAAACGGCGGGGCGGATGGACACCAAGCCTGCCGCGCGCATCCCTTCGCCGGCTCGTGGCACAGCCGTTGCTCTGTATGCCGATCAGATGAGCGCGAAGCAAATTTTGCCGCAGAGCGAATCCGGAGAGGGGTCAGAACTGCCCGTCGAGCAGGTGATGTTTTCGCGCCATCTCCCGCTGGAGCGTGAATCCGAAATCACGATCGGTGAACCGGCATCCCACCTCTGGCAAAACCTGTCGAAAACCGACTCGGTCCCAGTTCACGACTTGAACACGCGAATGGCCGCCTCCGCGCGTGCCGTCTCGTTGCAGCGGCTTGAACATCTTGTCGGACAGGAAATACGAGTCATCCGGATGGAACAATCACAGCATCTCGATGTCGTCCTGCGTCCGTCGGCGGACATGGAGGTTTCCCTGCAATTGCGACAGACCGGCAATGGTCTGGAAGCGCTGATGCGGTGCGACTCGACTCACACCGCCATGCTGTTGGGCGGATGGGACGCCCTCAAACACGACCTGGCAGCGCAGGGAGTGCGGCTGCTGCCGTTGGAAACCGCGCCCGGAAACACCTTTCCGGGGGCTCAGTCATCCGGAGCCGGGCTGTCACAGCAACAATCCGATTCCCAGCAGCGCCCTCAAGAAGCCGCCGGTTCTCCGGCATCAGCCAGCCCTTCGATTTTTTCCCGTTCAAACATCCCGTCCCGCGCCAAGGCAGCGGAAGCGGTCAATCCTGATGCCCTGCTCGACCGCTGGGCCTGAATTAACTTATGTCTGTCTCCGCCATCTCCTCCGCCACCGCCACCCCCACCGCAGGCACCGCTGGCACGGGCAGTTTTCGCGTCCCCAGCAAAGCTCTCGGCCAGCAGGATTTCCTGAAGCTGCTTTCTGTTCAAATGACGACACAGGATCCGATGAACCCGCAGAAGGACACGGACTTCATCGCACAGATAACCCAGTTCAACTCGCTGGAAGCGATGCAGGGGATGCAGTCCGGCATGAGCCGGCTTCAGCAGGATCAACAGACTTTGCAGGCCACCGCGCTGCTCGGGCGGACGGTTGAATTGCAAGTGGACAAGGATCACACGGCCATCGGAGTCGTGAGCGCCGTGAAAATCGAGGCAGGGACGCCAAAACTGATCGTGGACAACAAGTCCTACGGCATGGGGCAGATGATCTCCATCACGCCCACAAACCAACAGTAAACCAACAAACCATTATGATGCGTTCCCTCAGCTCGGGTGTCAGTGCCATCCAGCAGTTCCAAGGTCAGCTGGACGTGATTGGCAACAACATCTCCAACTCGAACACCATCGCCTTCAAATCAGGACGCATGGATTTCGCCGACTCCTTCAGCCAGACGCTGGCCGCCGCCGGAGCCGGCCGGGGTTCCAACGTGGCGGCCCAGCAGATCGGCTCGGGCGTGACCACCGGCGGCATCCACAACCAGTTCACCCAGGGCACCGTCAGCACCACCGGCGTGTCCACGGACCTCGCATTGCAGGGAGACGGCTTCTTCGTGGTGAAGGACGGCATCACCGGGGCCGAGTATGCCACCCGCGCGGGAGACTTCCGCCTCGACGCGAGCGGCAACCTGGTGACGAACAAGGGTCTCCGGGTCCAGGGTTACAGCGACGCCGGGTTGACGACCCGTGGAAACATCACGGTGGACGGCACCGGCCGGCCGGCCACGGCGGACCCCACCGCATCGGTGGTTTCCTTTGCCTTCGACCTCCAGGGCAGGTTGAACGTGCGGCTTTCCGACGGCACGGAATTCGTGCGGGGTCAGGTGCTCCTCCAGCGCTTCAACGATCCGCAGGCTCTCTCGAAAGAGGGAGACAACCTCTACTCCGGTTTCGGCACCGCCGGCGCACTGGCGCAGATCGAGGCGCCTTCCACCAACGGCCTGGGATCGGTCCAGGCCGGTGCGCTCGAACTCTCAAACGTGGATCTCGCGGGGGAATTCGCCGGAATGATCACCGCGCAGCGCGGCTTCCAGGCCAGCGCCCGCATCATCACCACCAGCGACGAAATCCTCCAGGAACTCGTCAACCTCAAGCGCTAAACCACCATGGCAGTCAAAGGCAACGAAACACCCGCCCCCAACGGCACCCCGGCCCCCGCCGCCCCCGCCGCCGGCGGCGGCATGAAGGCGATGGTGCCGCTCCTCGCCAACCTCATCATCATGCCCGCCGTCGCCTACGGGCTCACCGCCCTCGTGCTCGTGCCCCAGCTCCGCAAAGGGCTCGCTCCAGATGCGAGCGCGGCGGGCGAGCACGCAAGCGCGGAGCCGGCCGGTGACAAAAAAGGCCACGGCGATGCCGGCGGCAAAGCCGACCCGTCCGCCAAGCCGGACGAAAAGGGAAAAATAACGGTCCCGATGTCTGGCAAGGTGCTGGTAAACGTGGCCGGAACTTCCGGCTCCCGGTTCCTGGTGACCAGCATGTCGATTGTGAGCAAAAACCCAAACCTCAAGGCCCTGCTGGAAAAGAACGACCCGCAGCTGCGCGACGTCGCCGCCAGCACCCTGTCCGCCAAGACCATCAGTGATCTGGAAAAAGCCGGTGCCCGCAACCTGATCCGCTCGGAATTGATCTCGGTGTTCAACAACGTGCTGGGACAGGGCATGGTGACCGACATTTACCTCACCGACTTTGCGATTCAGTGACGGCATGAGTGCATCCGAACCCATTCTGGCCAGCAGCGAGGTCCTTTCCCAATCGGAAGTCGAGCGCCTGCTGGCACAAGTTGCGGAGCAGGAAACCAACGTCACCATCCTGCGGGCCGACGGCAGCAAGAAGCAGCAGCCGCGGGATTCCATCCAGCCGTATGATTTCAGGAACCCGGTGTTCTTGAGCGCCAGCGAGCTGCGCAAACTGCGCCTGCGCCACGAGGAATTCATCCAGGCGCTGGCCTCGCGGTTGTCCATTTACCTGAGGATGGAATTTGGTCTCCAAATGTCGCAGCTGCAGACCCTCTCCTTCCAAAAATTCAGCGAATCCCTGCCCAATCCAACCACCCTTACACTGTTTCAGGCCGCACCTTTGCACGGCGTCTGCATTCTCGAGATCAATCCCCGGCTGGGCATGACCCTCGTGGACCGTCTGCTGGGCGGCCCCGGTCACTCCGTGGCCACCGGGCGCGAAATGAGCGACATGGAGATCACCCTGCTGGATCAGGTGGTGAACCTCATTCTCGGTGAATGGTGCGGACACTGGACCAAAGTTCAGGAGCTCCGCCCGATCACGCTGGGCCGGGAAAACAACGGACGCTTCCTCCACACCTCCCCGCCGGACACGGTGATGCTCGTGCTCGCAATGGAAGCCCACATGGGTGACTGCGTGGAAACCATTCAACTGGCCTTTCCGTATTCCACCATCGAGCCATTGGTGCGCGCACTGAGCCACCAGCTGGAGGAACCCGACGGTGGGGCTGAAGTGGTGGCATCCAACCCCGCCGCCCGCTGGACCCCGCACTTCGAAAACATCAACGTCCCCGTGTCCGCCGAATGGGCGGGCCTGCAGATGTCCGCCCGGCGCGTCGCGCAACTGCGTGTCGGGGAGGTCGTGCCTCTCTCCGATGATTTTCAAAACTCCCTCCATCTGCGTCTCGCACGCATGCCCAAATTCACCGGCCGTCTCGGAACTGCCGAAGGAAAATGGGCTGTTGAACTCACCGGCCTGCTCAAAACCTCATGAATGCCTCGCTTGATACCGCGCCCAACCTCGACATCCTGCTGGATGTCCCGGTTGAAATCACCGTGCAACTCGGCTCGTGCAGACTGCTCATGCGGGAGGTGCTTGCCCTCAACATCGGCTCCATCGTGCAGCTGGACCAGGTCGCCGATGCGCCGGTTGATCTGCATGTGAACCAGAAGCTGGTCGCCCGCGGCGACGTGGTCGTGGTGGAAAACCGCTTCGGCATCAAGATCACCCAGCTCTTCAGCTCCCCCGGCCAGTAAAACCGGGGCGTGCGCTGAACTGTGTTTGACGCCGGGTGGCCGGTCTTTCAAGGCTGCCACGCACCGCTTGGCTTTCCTTGCCTAGCCGAACTGCAAACCGGCATTTCTGTCCCCTCCTTCCTCCGTCCCCCGCTTCCAAAAGCCGTCAACATCCCTTGGGCCGGATGATGGCACACCCACTGCTAAACAGTGTTCCATATGGATAGTTTTGCCGCCCTGACGCGTTCCCATCGCGTGGTGTGCCGGACATTTTTCATCGGTGCGGCCGTCCTTCAGACCCCTGCTCTGGCGTTTGCGGCGGAGCCGACGGTCGTGGCCGCGCAGCCCACGGGAACTGGCGATCTGTGGTTTGCCCTGTTCCGTATGATCGGGGCGCTGGCCCTGGTGCTGGCACTTTTCGCCGGAGGCCTGTGGCTGGCCCGCCGTTTCCCCGTGCTGCGCGCCGGACGTTCCGCTCCCAAGCTCACCATCCTTGAAGCCCGCAGCCTCGGCCAGCGCCAGGCTCTCTACGTCATCGCCTACGAGCAGGAGCGCCTTCTCATCGCAACGTCGCCAGCGGGGGTCGCCCTCCTCACACAGCTCCCGCCCGCCCCGGCAATCGAGCCGGCCACGTCCACTCCACCGGCGGAATTCGCCACCACGTTGCAAAACCTGCTGCGAGGCGGACGCGCCTGACCCCTGCCACCGATGCCTTCACACCCGCCGAAACTTTCGTCCCGCCGCCGCTGGCCGCTCACGGTCGGCCTAGGGCTGGCGGCGTTGCTCTGCGCGAGCACGGCATGGGCGGCCGAAGGATCCACTCCGCTGCGCCTGACGGTCGGGTTGGATTCCGGCCAGCAGGCGCCCGACGTGGATGTCGCGCTGAAGGTCCTGTTCACCCTCACGATCCTGACGCTTGCACCTTCGATCGTGCTGATGATGACCTGCTTTACACGCATCGTGATCGTGCTCTCGTTCGTGCGCTCGGCGCTCACGCTCCCGGGCACGCCTTCGAATCAGATCATCGTGGGGCTCTCGCTGTTTCTGACCTACTTCATCATGGAGCCGGTCTGGGCGCAGGTGGACGCGCAGGCGGTCCGCCCCTACATGGCCAAGCAAATCACCAGCGAACAGGCCTGGGATGCCGCCGCCAAGCCCCTGCGCACGTTCATGCTCAAGCAGGCCCGGCCCAAGGACGTGGATTTGTTCGCCTCGCTGGGCAGGGTGTCCGTCTCGTCAGCCGACCAGCTTCCGCTGAAGATCGTCATCCCCGCCTTTGTTTTGAGCGAACTGCGCACCTCCTTCCAGATGGGCTTCCTGCTCTTCATCCCGTTCATCCTCGTTGACCTCGTCGTCGCCTCGGTCCTGATGAGCCTGGGCATGATGATGATGCCGCCGGCCACGGTGGCGCTGCCGTTGAAGATCCTGCTGTTCGTCCTGGTGGATGGCTGGCAGCTCATCGTGCGCTCGCTGGTGTTGAGCTTTGGAAGCTGAAAGGAACCCATGACCCCCGAACTCGCCGTGGAATTGCTGAAGCAGCTGATGATGCAGGCGGTGGCGCTGGCCTCGCCCATCCTGATGACCGCGCTGACCATCGGTCTGGCCGTGAGCCTGTTTCAAGCCGTCACCTCGATTCACGAGCCGACGCTCTCCTTCGTGCCCAAGGCGCTTGGGATCATGAGCCTCCTGATGGTGATCCTCCCCTGGCTGCTGCGCACGGCCATCGAGTTCACCCGGATGATCATCGAACGCATGCCCGAGATGACCCATTGACCCCCATGCTGTTTGGCTTTGATCAATCCACATGGCTCCTGACCTTCATCCGGCTCGGCTCGCTTCTGGCGGTGATGCCGTTCCTCCCGACCCAGCAGCTGCCGCCGCAGCTCCGGGTCTCCATGGCGGCGATGCTCGCCTTCCTGCTCGCCCCGGGGCTGCCGCCAATGGATGCCGCGTCGCTCCCGTGGCTGGGATTGGTGCGGCTTGTGTTCACGGAGGTCAGCATCGGTCTGCTGCTGGGCTTTGTCTGCCGCTTGATATTCCACGGGCTCGAGATCGCCGGCGGCCTGCTGGCCACCGAGACGGGCCTGAATGCCGCGACGATCTTCAACCCTCTGCAAAGCACGCCCACCCCGGTCACGACCATGATCCTGCACTGGCTGGGCATGATGCTCTGGCTCACGCTGGACCTGCACCACTGGATGATCACCGCGCTGCGCCGGAGCTACGACTTGATCCCGATGGGCGGCGGACACCTGAACGAGGGGCTGTGGCTCGAAATGGTCGCCCGCACGGGCGCCCTGTTTGGCATCGGCCTTCAGATCGCCGCACCGGTCGTGGCCACGGGCTTTCTCGTCACCCTCATCTTCTCCCTGCTGGGCCGTGCCGTGCCGCAGATGAACTCGTTCACCGAAAGCTTCTCCGTGCGCCTGATGGTGGGGCTGACGGTCTTCGGCCTGAGCGTGCGGTTCATGTCCGAGCACATCATCAACTACCTGCGCCGGCTCCCGGAGGATTTTTTGAAAATCGCCGGACTGCTCGGCGGTGCCTGAAACCAGACTGATCCATCATGTCCGAAGCCGCCGGAGAGAAGACAGAGCAAGCCACGCCAAAGCGGCTGGAGGAGGCCATTCAGCAGGGCCAGATCGCCCGCAGCGCGGAAGTGCAGACCGCCCTGGTCCTGCTGGCCGCCATGCTCGCCGTCAAAACCTCCGGAGCGGAAATTTGGCGGCAGATGCTGCTGGCACACACCTCCGTGCTGGGTCACATGCATGACACCGCGCTCAACGTGGACATACTCCCACGCTACGCCCTCCAGGCCTCCGTGGTCGTGGCCGCCTGCGCCGGGCCCATCGTCCTCGCGGCCATGGTCGGCGGGTTGGTGGCCGGAGCGGTGCAAAACCGTTTTCAACTCGCGGGCGACGCGCTGGAATGGAAATGGGAGCGGCTCAACCCAATCGCCGGCTGGACGCGCATCTTCTCCATGCACACGGTGACCCAGGGAGTCCTGGCCGTCGTGAAAATCGCCGTCATCGGCTTCTTCACTGCGGGGCATCTTCGCGAACTGGTGAACGACCCCATCTTCTACACCCCGGTGGACATGGCCCGGATCACCGAATTCCTCGGCAACACGGCCGGCAGCCTGACCATGCGGGTGCTGCTCGCCGTCTCCGTCCTCGCGGCGCTGGATTACGCCTACCAGTTCTGGCACACGCAACGCAGCCTCATGATGACCAAGGAGGAGGTCAAGGAGGAGATGAAGAACCAGGAAGGCGATCCCCAGATGAAGGCCCGCCAGCGCCGCCGCCGCACCGGACGCACCCAGCGGCAGATGCTGGCCGACGTGCCCAAGGCCGATGTCATCGTCACCAACCCCACGCGCCTCGCCATAGCGCTCCGCTACGACCGGAAAAACATGCGCGCCCCGATGATCGTGGCCAAGGGCAGCCGCCTCAACGCCCAGCGCATCCGCGAAATCGCCGCCCAGCACCAGGTGCCCATCGTTCAAAACGTCCCGCTGGCACGGCTCATGTTCAAATACGGCAGGGTCGGCTCCGAGATCCCCGCCCAGCTCTACGCGGCCGTCGCCGAAGTTCTCGCCTACGTCTACCGCATCAACCGCTTCCGCTACTACCGGGAGCAAGTCCAGACCTGATATGGCCAACAACGCCGCCTCTCAAATAGCCCGCATGCTGCGCCAGGGAGACTTGTGGCTCGTGGCGGGCCTCTTCTGCACCGTCCTGCTGCTGGTGCTGCCCGTGCATCCGCTCCTGCTGGACCTGCTGCTGTCCGCCAGCATCGCGCTCTCGTTGCTGATGCTTCTCATCATCCTCTACGTCGAGGAGCCGGCGGATTTCACGGGGTTTCCCACGCTGCTGCTGTTTGTAACGATGTTCCGGCTTGCGCTGAACGTCGCCTCCACGCGGCTCATCCTGCTGGATGGCTACGCCGGGCATGTGATCGAGGCGTTCGGCAACTTCGTCGTGCGCGGCAACTACGTCGTCGGCATGGTGGTCTTCTTCATCCTGGTGCTCATCAACTTCGTGGTCATCACCAAGGGCGCCGGGCGCATCGCGGAGGTGGCGGCGCGCTTCACCCTCGACGCGATGCCGGGCAAGCAGATGGCCATCGACGCGGAGTTGAGCGCGGGCGTCATCAACGACGAGCAGGCCCGCACGCGCCGCCGCAAGGTGGAACAGGAGGCGGACTTCTACGGCGCGATGGACGGCGCGAGCAAATTTGTCCGCGGCGACGCCATCGCCGCGCTGCTCATCACGGTCATCAACATCGTCGGCGGCTTCGCCATCGGCATCCTGCAGAAGAACATGCCCATGGCCGAGGCGCTGCAACGCTTCACCCTCCTCTCCATCGGTGACGGCCTGGTTTCGCAGGTCCCCGCGCTGATCACCTCCATGGCCGCCGGCATCCTCGTCACACGCGCCGCCGCCAAGAACAGCCTCGGGCAGGAACTCGGCAAACAACTCACCTTCTACCCGCGCGCGTTGCAAATCCTGACCTGGATGCTGGTCGCCTTCGCCGTGATCCCGGGCCTGCCGGCCCTGCCCTTCCTTGTCCTGGCCGGCGTGGTCTGGCTCGTGGCCCGGGGCATGACGCTGGACGGCGCGGTTGCGGCTGCGGCCACGGCAACGGCCGCCGCCGCGCAGGCCGGGCCCGCCAAGGCCGGGGCCGCCCCCGGGACTCCCGCCACTGCTGAGAAGGACAAGATCGAAAACCTGCTCCACCTCGACACCCTGCAAATCGAACTGGGCTACGCGCTCGTGAACCTCGCCGACACGCGCAAAGGCGGCGATCTTCTGGAGCGGGTGACCAGTGTGCGCCGCACGTTCGCCCACGAGATGGGCCTGGTGGTGCCGCCGATCAAACTTCGCGACAACCTGCAGCTCAACGCCAACGAATACCGCTTCCTCCAGCGCGGCCAGATCGTGGCCCAAGGCAGCCTCATGCCCGGCCAGTGGCTGGCCATGAACGCAACGAACAGCCGGACCACGCTCAAGGGAGTGCCGACCGTCGAGCCCGTCTTCCAGCTGCCCGCCACCTGGGTCACCGATCAGGAACGCAAGCACGCCGAAGCCAGCGGGCACACCGTCGTGGACGCGGCGTCGGTGCTGGTGACGCACCTTTCCGAAACCATCCAGCGGCACGCCCATGAGATTCTCAGCCGCCAGGATGTGCAGATACTCCTCGACAACCTCAAGCAGACGCACCCGACAGTTGTGAACGAACTTGTGCCCGCCCTCCTCACCGTGGGCCAGGTGCAGCGGGTGTTGCAGAACCTCCTCTCCGAAGGCATCAGCATCCGCAACCTGGCGGCCATCCTCGAGAAGGTCAGCGACCAGGCACACGTCACAAAAAATCCGGACGAGCTTTCCGAGCACGCGCGCCGCGCGCTGGGCAGCCTGATTGTCAGGCCGTTCCAAGACGAGCGCGGGGCCGTGCGGGCCATCACCCTGGACCCGCGCCTCGAACAGCAGGTCTCCCAAGGCCTGCGCCAGTCACCCACTGAAATCTCCCTGCTGCTGGAGCCCAAGCTTGCGCGGCACCTGGTGGAAACCATCTCGCGTCATGTCCAGCAATTCCTCGCCGCCGGCCAGCCGCCGGTGCTGCTGTGCGCGCCACACCTGCGCCTGGGCATCCGGAGGTTCTTTGAAGCGACCTTCGCCGATCTCGCCGTGCTGTCCTACGCGGAAATTCCCTCCCGCATCGAGGTGCAAAGCGCCGGCATGGTGTCCTCCACAGAATAGGCACCGGAGCGCCTGAGACACCATGACGGTCCACACCTTTCTGGCTCCCACCGCCGCCGAGGCAGTCGAACAAATCCGGCGGCAGCTCGGCCCCGATGCCGTCGTGCTCAATGTCCGCCGTGCTCCCGCCTCCGGGCTGGCCCGGCTCTGGCAGCGCCCCGCCATCGAGGTGCAGGCCACCGTGCCGGCCCCCACGGCCCAGGAGCCTGCCTCAGCCGGGCCCGCGAAAGCTTCGGACCCTGTGCTTACAGCACTGCGGGATTTGCGTGAGGAACTGGCGGGACTCAAAGGCCATCTGGCATCAGCACCGGCGACCGCGTCAAGGCCCGTCGTGCTGGAAACAGCTCCTGATTCGGAGGTGGAGCCAATTGAGCGAATGGCCCTGGACATGGGCCTTCTCCCGGTGTTCGCCCACGAAGCAGCGCAGGCCTGGCGCGAGACAAAGCCCGCCTCCGAACAGGATTGCAACGCCCTCCGAACCTGGCTGGAAAACTGGCTGACAGGGCAATGGCGCTCCGGTCCCGGCGAAGAATCCGCCGGAGCCGACACGCATGTTTTTGTCGGCCCCGCCGGAAGCGGCAAGAGCACCCTGCTTTGCAAATGGCTGGCGCAGGACACGTTGATGCATGGCCGCCGGACCTGCGTGTGGCGGCTGGATTCCGGTCAGGCCAACACGGCGGGATGGCTGGATATTTACGCTGAGATTCTTGGAGTGCCGGTCGAGCGACGCGCACAGTCCGCCCCTCCGGCAGCGACCCGGTTGTTCATCGATTTGCCCGGGACGGATTGGAACAACCCGGCGGCGGTCAGCGAGCTTTCAGACAGGCTTCGGACTCTCCCATCGGCGCAGGTGCATCTCGTGCTCAACGGCGCGTATGACCCGGCCATCCTGCTCGCACAAGTCGCTGGATTTTCAAAACTGCCGTGTGACGACCTGGTCATCACACACCTGGATGAAACTCCGGGCTGCGGCAAAATCTGGAACCTGGTCCTCGGCACAAAGCTCCCGCTGCGCGTGCTGAGTGCCGGGCAAAATGTTCCGGGCGTGTTCCAGCCCGCCTCGCCCGCCCGCCTTTTGGGCGGTTCTGGCAAACTTGCAACTCCGTAAACAGCCATTCTCGACTTCTGGAAACCGCTGGCACCGACCCTGCTAGGCAACGCTGTAACAACGCAGAGCATGAAACGATTGATGATTCTAGGCGGTGCAGTTGGATTCGCCCTCGGGACGTTAACCAGTCTTGCGCGTGGATGTGAGTTGTCGACCGTCCTCTGGCGCGGCGCCCTGGCGACGTTGGTCGTCGGCGTGCTGTTCCGGTGGTGGGGGGAGGAGTGGATCCATCACCTGCGCTCGGCCCGGGCCGAACAAATAGCCCGGCAGCCCAAACCCCAGCCCAGGCCGTTCATGCTCCCAACCCGCAAATAGCCAAGCACCATGAGCACCACAGTCTCAGAAGCCCCGACGTGGGCAGAACGGCGCGTCAAACAGCAGGACTTCGCTCAACGTTATCAGCAGGTCGCCGCCGGCAACCGGGCCGAGGAGGAGCTGGTGGAAGAATACCTGCCGCTGGTGAAAACCGTCGTGGGCCGCATCGCCATGAGCCTCCCCGCACATGTGGACATCAACGATCTCCACAGCGCGGGCCTGGTCGGCCTCCTGCAAGCCGTCCGGCAGTTTGACCCCCAGGGCGGCAGTTCCTTTGAATCGTATGCCCGCGTGCGCATCCGGGGAAACATCCTGGATGAACTGCGGCGCCTCGACTGGGTGCCGCGTTCCGTGCACACCAAGGCGCGCCGCGTGCAAGTTGTCATCCAACGCCTGGAGCAGATGAAAGGCTCGGCTCCAACCGACGCAGAAATCGCACAAGCCCTGAACTTGAGCGTGACCGAGTTCGAGGAGTTGATGGTGGAAATCCGCCCCGCCACGTTCATCTGCTTGGATGCGGCGCAGTCGGAGGATGAAAGCGGCGGAACCATGCACCATGAAGTGGTCGCCGACACCACCCAGACCGACCCTGCGGAGCACGCCTCCCGCCGGGAGCTTGCGCGCATCATCGCCGAACGGCTGGAGGAACTGCCCGAAACGCAGCGCAAGGTGCTGGCGCTTTACTACTTTGAAGGCCTCCGGCTCCGGGAGATTGCCGAGGTCTTCCGCGTAACGGAGTCGCGCATCTGCCAGATCCATTCGCAGGCGGTGCTCTCGCTGAAGGCTTATCTGAACAAACGGGGCGCCCTGTCCGCCTGAACCCCGGCTCCTCCAGACACTAGGTTTTCATGATCATCATCATCGGTTCCATTGTCGTAATGGCATCCGTGCTTGGAGGCTTCGTCATGGCCGGCGGCCATGTGGCCGCGCTCATTCAAGTTTCCGAGTTCATCGTCATCTGCGGCGCCGCCGCGGGTTCGCTCGTGATCATGTCGCCCAAAAAGGTTCTCGTGGACATGGCGCATCAGATCATCCACGTCTTCAAAGGCGGCAACCTGAACAAGGCCGCATACGAGGAACTCTTCAAGGCGCTCTATGAACTGTTCATGCTCGGCCGGAGGAACGGCATGATCGGCCTGGAGGAGCATGTGATGAATCCCCAGTCCAGCAGCATTTTCACAAAGTATCCCACCTTCCTCAACAACAAGGATGCGCTGAACCTGCTGTGTGGCGGCCTGCGGCCGCTGATCGACGGCCGGGTGAAACCCGACCAGATGCAGAGCCTTCTCCAGGCCGAGCTGGACGCGATGGAAGAAGAGCACCACAAACCGATCGATGTGCTGACCAAAACGTCCGACGCCATGCCCGGCTTTGGCATCGTGGCGGCCGTGCTGGGCATTGTCGTCACGATGGGATCCATCAACGGACCCATCGAGGAAATCGGACATCATGTGGCCGCCGCGCTGGTGGGAACCTTCCTCGGGATTTTGATTTCCTACGGTTTCCTGGGCCCCCTGGCCGTCAACATGACTTTCATGGGAGAGTCGGAGTTCTGCTATTTCCGGACGATCAGCACCTCCGTCGTTGGATTTGCGAACGGCATGGCCCCGGTGATGGCGGTGGAAATGGCGCGCCGCACCCTGCCCAGCGATGTGAAGCCCACCGCCGAACAGCTCGAAGAAATGCTCAAGGGCATCGGCAAGTAGCTAACGTCCAGAAAGCGCATGGCGAAAAAGAAACATGCCCACCACGGAGGCTCATGGAAGGTGGCCTACGCGGACTTTGTTACGGCGATGATGGCGCTCTTCCTGGTTCTCTGGCTTTCAGCGCAGGACCAGAAAATCAAAGACGCCGTCGCCCGCTCGTTCCGCCATCCCCTCGGCGCCTCGATGACGAAAGAATCTTCCGGCATCATCCCGATGAAGGACACGGTGGACTCCAGCCGGTCCGAAGGAAACTTCGACTCCACCTCCGCCGTGGAGCTGGCCGTCCTGCGCAAGCTTGTTCAGGATCTCCAGCGCTCGCTGCAGACCGAAACGGACGCAACCGACTCCAACCCGTTCAAGATCGAGCTGCTGTCTGACGGCGTGAAGATGAGCGTCTTCGACCGGCACCGGCAGCCTGTCTTCGAGCCGGGATCGGCCCGCTTCACCACCTATGGCACCTGGGTTTTCAGCACGCTGGCCTGGGAGGTCTCCCGCTTTCAAAGTGCGCTGAACGTGGAGCTGGAAGGGCACACGGAAACAAGCTCGGCATCCGCGCGGCCCGGCTATGACAAGTGGGATCTCACCACGGATCGCGCCCATGCCGCCCGTCGAATCCTGATCGAGCACGCCGTCTCCGAAGGCCAGATTCGCAAGGTGATCGGCTTTGGCGACGTCCAGCCGCTGCCCGGGCTTGAAGCCACCGATGAGAGCAACCGCCGCGTGACGGTGATGCTCAGGCTGAGGGAGAATTCCAAACCATGAGCTCTCCATTTACCCCCATCGCCACACACCGCTGGCCTCCAAATGGAGGAGGGGCACCGGCTTCTGGCGCTCACAAATCACAGCCCCCCACCGGCTTTCAACCTGTCGGCAGCGGGAACACATCAGGCACCCACTCCTCCGTCCACCATCACTCCCATCCCAAGGTGATCTACGAGCGCGAAGGCGACCGGGTGGCGCGCATTCGCGTTGAGTGCGGATGCGGTGAAGTGATTACGCTGCAGTGCCTCTACGATTGAGGCCGGCACGCGCGCGTGCGCCCCCGCTGGTAATTGGTGTTCGAGAGATTCCCCCATCCCTCGCTCCGGCAAAAACTGCAACTCCGGCACGGGAAACAGGAACATTTTACCAAGCGGTCCCAGTGTTAGAGCGGTGGCTTGTGGGAAAAGAGAGGCAAATCAGCGCTGGCACAACCGATGCTAAACATCCCGCCGTGAACGTCAGCCTCTACCAAGCCGCCGCCGCCATGAATGCACAGAACCGCTGGATGGATGCCATCAGCGGGAATCTGGCCTCCAGTGCGCTGCCCGGCTACAAGAAGCAGGAGGTTTCCTTTTCCGCCGTGGCCGCGGGATTGATGCCGGGGAACGGAACTCAACGCATCCCCTACGTGCAGCCCACCGCGAAGTCCGGCATCAATTTTCAGCCCGGCGAGTTGAAATTCACCGGTTCCCCCACCGACATCGCCTTGGAAGGCCGCGGCTTCTTCAGCTACCAGCTTGCGGATGGCCGCACGGGCTACACCCGCGACGGCGAGTTCAAGATGGATACTCAGGGCCGGCTCGTCACCAAGCAGGGCCTGCCTGTGCTGGGTGAAGGCGGCCCCATCATGCTGGATACCCGCAATCCCGCTCCCATCTCCATCACCCCAAACGGCGATGTCACCCAGGGTGCGGATCGCAAGGGCCGGCTGCGCGTCGTGGACTTCCCGGATCCCGGCCGCCTCACGCCAGTGTCGGGTGCCAACTTTGTCGCCTCCGAACCGGGCATCGAGCCCCAGTCCCTGAACACCCCGTCCATCCGCCAGGGTTTCTTGGAAGCCTCGAACACCTCCTCAGTCACCGAGATGGTCAAGCTCATCGGAGCCATGCGGTCCTTTGAAGCGAACCAGCGCATCGTCCAGATGCAGGATGAGCGCATGGGCCGCGCCATCTCCGAACTCGGAAACGGCAACTGATTTCACCTCATGCTGCGCGCGCTTTACTCCTCCGCTGCCGG
>JBAYGL010000065.1:0-15499 GCA_041666725.1 Limisphaerales bacterium | reverse complement strand
TACTCCGGACACTACAATTCGTTCAGCTACGGCCCCGTGCTCGACCAGGCGGGCAACTTCATCCTCGCCAACGCCGGGCACGTCGGGCGTTGGGACAGCGCCTACATGGGCTGGGCGTTTCGCATTTCGCCCGACGGTCAGAAGCTCGACACGATTTGCTCCGGGCTGCGCGAGCCCAACGGCATCGGCACCTTCGGTCCCGGACGGGACGTGTTCGTGAGTGAAAACCAGGGCGAGTGGATGCCGACGTGCAAACTGAACCACGTCACACCGGGGAAGTTCTACGGCCACCCCAGCGCATGGCCCGCGAAACAGGAGGAATACGGCAAGCACACTCGCTTCGATCCGCCGGCGGTGTGGTTTCCATACAAGCTGGCACGTTCCGTGACTGGTTTTGCGGAAATCACCGACGACCGTTTCGGGCCGTTCAAGGGCCAGCTCATGGTGGGCGATTTCCAAAATGCCATCGTGACGCGCGTGCAACTGGAAAAGGTCAATGGCGAGTATCAGGGTGCCGTGTGGCCGTTCCTCAGGCAGTTCCTGTCCGGCGTGAACCGCCTCGCCTACGGGGCGGACGGCCGTCTCTACGTCGGCGGCCTGCAGGCGCCGCGCACATGGCCCGCCGTCGCGCCGTTGAGCGCGGCGTTGGAGCGCGTGGAATTCACGGGCAGGGTGCCCTTCGAAGTGAAGGAGGTTCACGTCCAGCGCGACGGCTTCGAGCTGACCTTCACGCAACCCGTCGAGGCCAAATCCGCCGCCGATCCGGAGGCTTACGACGTCCTTCAGCATGGTTTCAAGTATCACGCGAAGTATGGCTCGCCGGAACTCGACCACAACGGCCGTGAGAATTCCGCCAGCGTTGTCAGGGTCACCGCCGCCACCGTGTCGCCGGACCGGTTGAAAGTCCGGCTCACGCTGGCGGGATGGAAGACCGGCTACGTCACGATGGTCCGCAGCCTCGACGTGAAGAACGGGGCAGGGGAGCCGCTCGTGAACGACACCTTCTGGTATACGCTCAACGAATTGCCGAAGTGAGGGGAGCGACGGTGTCCCACCGATGGGATTTTTTTGCCACAAGAGGGCGCAAAGAGCGCAAAAAGCTGCGCGCCTCGGGTTGTTTCCCTTTGCGTGCTCTGCGCCCTTTCGCGGCGAAAATTCAAATCACCGTGTTCAGCACGGTGAACATCTTGAACGCGGCGAAACTGCCAAGCCCGAGCGAGGAATACCACAGCCACTTCTTCTTCGTGATGAGGCAGATACCGCCCAGTGCGACGGAGATCTGGAAGAAGGTGATCGCCATGCCCATCTCCCTGCCCAGACGGGCGACCTCGTCCGCCGCGGCCCGCGCGGCGTCGCGCTTCTTCTCGTGGACCTTGGCTTCCTTCATGATTTCATCCTTCTCCTTGCCGTATTTTTCGACCTTCGCCTTGACCTTCTCCACCGCCTTCGCGTCGGCGTCCTTGGGCGTGAGATCGCCTTCGATCTCGTAGAGGTTCTGCTTGATGGACTTGGCCTGGAAGAAGGCCCACTGGTCCGAGGCGTGGGCCTGCTGGAAAGTCGCCTCGTTCAGTTCCTTGAGCGTGCGGGTGGTGAAGCCGCCGCCCTTGAGCGTGGCGATGGCCGTGAGCACCGCGAGGCAGACGAGAGTGAGGGAGACGTATTTCGTCCACGAATCGCGCAATTCCTTTTCCTTCTGCGCCTGTTTCTCTGCCTTGATGCTGGCAATGAGCTCTTTGATGTCGTCTTGTTCAGTTTGCATGGGGCGGAAGGAAAGCGTCCGGGTGCGGGTTCGTCAATAGTCTCCCGTCGTGTGCCAGCCAGCGACGACGGTCTGCTGTTTTTGCTCTTTGAGCTTTTTGCCGCCGCTTCTACAGTCCCGCGCACATGAAGTCGAAAGGCACAGTTTATCTGGTCGGGGCCGGCCCGGGCGATGCGGGTTTGCTTACGCGGCGCGGTGCCGAGCTGCTTGCCCGCGCGGACGTGGTGGTCTATGACGCGCTCGTCAACCCTGACATCCTCCGTCTCGCACCCAAGTCCGCCGAGTTCATCTACGGCGGAAAGCGCGCCGCCGCCCACGCCATCCCGCAGGGGGAACTGAACCAGTTGCTCGTTGCGAAGGCGAAGGGCGGCAAGACCGTCGTGCGGCTCAAGGGCGGCGATCCCTACATCTTCGGACGCGGCGGGGAGGAGGCCGAGGAACTCGCGACGGCCAGGGTGCCCTTTGAAGTGGTGCCGGGCGTCTCCTCGTTTTTCGCCGGGCCGAATTACGCCGGAATTCCTGTCACGCACCGCGACCATTGCTCGAGCTTCACCGTGCTCACCGGGCACGAAGACCCGACCAAGGACGAAAGCAGCATTGACTGGGCGCAGCTCGCGAAGAGCAGCGGCACCAAGGTCGTGCTCATGGGCGTCGAGCGCATCCGGCGCATCGCCGAGCAGCTCATCACGCACGGCATGGCGCCGGGCACGCCGGTCGCGCTGGTGCGCTGGGGCACCACGGGACGGCAGCAGAGCATCGAAGGCACGCTCGCCAACATAGCCGACGTGGTGGAGCGCGCGAAGTTCACCGCGCCCGCCGTCACCGTCATCGGCGGCGTCGTGAAGCTGCGCGCGAAACTCAACTGGTTTGAGAAGCGTCCGCTCTTCGGCCGGCGCATCGTCGTGACGCGCACCCGGGAGCAGGCCAGCGAACTCGCGCAGCAGCTGGGTGAACTCGGCGCGGACGTGCTGGAGATTCCCACCATCAAGATCGTTGCCCCGACACAGCTGGCCGTGGTGGCCGAAACGATCGGCGGCCTGGGAAGTTACCAGTGGATCGTCTTCACCAGCCCGAACGGCGTCACGAGCTTCTTCGACTACTTCTTCAAGGCGTTCGATGACATCCGTGGTTTGGGCTGTGTGCGCATCGCCGCCGTCGGACCGGCGACGGCCGCTAAGCTTGCGGAACTTCACCTCTCCGTGGATGCGATGCCGGACAAATACGTCGCCAAGGACATCTCGAAGGCCATCGCGGCAAAAGACGACCTGGAGAACCTCCGCATCCTCCTGTTGCGCGCCGAGGTCGCGAACCCCGACCTGCCCAGGCTGCTGGAAGACGAGGGTGCCATCGTGGACGACGTGGCCGTGTATCAAACCGTGCCGGAAACCGAAGACGTGACCGGTGCCGCGGCGCGACTGCTGGAGGACGGCGCGGACTGGCTGACCTTCGCGAGCAGTTCGGCGGTTGAGAATTTCCACGCCCGCTTCAACCTGCCGCAGTTGCTCAGGAAGTTCCCGGATCTGAAGACCGCGAGCATCGGACCGGAGACCACCAAGGCTCTCGTCGCGCTCGGGCTCAAGCCCACGGTCGAGGCGAAGCAGCACACCATTGACGGTCTCGTGCAGGCGGTGCGGACCAAGCGCTGAACCTCCCTCGCTGCTCACCTTCCGCCATGTTTCAACACCTCGCACACGCGGACCAGCAGCCGTGGCAGCCCGGCCCCTACGCTCGGGTAGAACTGAAGATCCTCCACAAGAACGAGGCGACCGGCGGTGTGGTCGTCCTCCGCAAGTTCGCCGCCGGCGCGAACGTCCCGGCGCACACGCACCCGCTGGCAAACGAATGGGCGTATGTCCTGTCCGGCGAGTGGGTGGAGTCCGATGTTGTTTACGGCCCCGGCACGCTGTTCCACGCGCCGAAGGGAGAGCGACACGGGCCGCACGTCGCGAAAACAGAAGTCATCAGCCTCACCATTTTCGACGGGCCGTTGACGGTTGGATGATTCGCGGGCGAACCGAGCGCATGACCACCCCGTAGTCGCAACCTTCAGGTTGCGGATCAGAACCTGTAGCGGTGCCTGTGAGCGCCGGGTTGGGCAAACGGCGGTCACAGACCGCCGCTACAGACCGCCGCTACAGACCGATGCGCAGGCTGAAGCCTGCGACTACGGCAACAAGGGCAGCAGCAGGCGGTTGGTGGCGATGCCTTGGAGACGGATCAAATCAGCCAACCCATCGTTGGACACCTGCTGAACACTGCCGTCGGCGAGAGTCGCGTTGCCGCAGAGCTTGTGCATTTGCTGGTCCCACTCCGTCGGCGGGCCGTTGGAGACAGCGAGCAGCACCTTGCCGCTCATGTTCCAAGCGTTGGTTACGAGGTTGCGGTCAATCAGCAGGATGGCTTTCGGCTGAGTCGCATCGGCGTCCAACCCAGTTCCAAAGCTGACGGCTGCATTGCCAGCGGAAGCAAGGCTCGACGTGCCGGAGCCGAAGTCCGATTTGATGTTGGGTAGCCGCTCCCGATCAGCCGGGCAAATTAGTATCTTGGCGCTGCCCAGTTCGTTCGACATGGTCTGAAAGTGAGCCCAAACCTGGGTCGCGTTGCCGAAAGCAAGCGAGTGGGTGACGGCGAACGGGAGTTTCTCGTCGTTGGCGTTGGCGAATACGCGAAAGCCATAACCCATGCTGCGCTGAATGTTGTGGCAGTGTTGCCGGTTTGCACGTGCCCGCGCGGCGGGGGCGACATAAAAAAAGGCGAGTGCTATGACGAGGAGCGCCAGCACCACGAACATGACTTCGGTTAAGGTGAGGGCGCGTTCGTCACGAGAGCTTGGGTTGAATCTCATCTTGTCAGCTTGTGGAGGGAGTATTGGGCAAGCCGGTTCTCGCGTCAGCCATTTCCGCCGAGCAACCGTAGTCGCAACCTTCAGGTTGCGAATGCTGCTGCTGCGCAGGCTGAAGCCTGCGACTGCCGGTCAACGGCGTTGATTGAACTCCTGCCGGGAAAACTTCTCCGCCGCGAGTGCATCCGCCCTTTGCACCAAATCCTTTGGAAGACACAGCTGGTTCCAATTCATCCCGGCGCTCATCGCTCCTTCCCACTGGCTTCGCTCCAAGCTGATTGGCGGCGGTTGCACGGAGCCCTGGATGAGCAGGCCCAGCTTGTTCCGGCGCTGCGCCGCACCGGCGATTTTGCGTCCCTGCCAGAGCACGTCGAACTTCTCCCAGCCCACGAAGCATTGCCCGGGCGTGGACTTGCGGCAGCAGTCGGCCAGTTCCGTCGCCACGCCGAGACGGGCGAAGGCGGCGCGAATCCACTCGTGCATCCGATGGTAGCTGGTCATTGCGTTGAGCGCGTGCCACGTGTGGCCGGGCGGAATCACCACGCTGTAGGTCCAGTCCGCGTCGTGTGGCACGAGACCGCCGCCGGTCGGCCGTCGGATGAGCGGCCGCAGGTGGGTGGCACGCTCGACTTCGGCGAATTTCTGGAAGTATCCGAAGGTGGCCGCCGGCTCCGTCCACGCGTAGAAGCGCAGCACCGGCTGGCCAAGACCGGCGGCGGCTTCAAGCAAGGCCTCATCGAGCGCCATGTTGAAGGCTG
This sequence comes from Limisphaerales bacterium, assembly GCA_041666725.1. Taxonomy (GTDB): domain Bacteria; phylum Verrucomicrobiota; class Verrucomicrobiia; order Limisphaerales; family SXTU01; genus SXTU01. Next base: position 10,140 of record JBAYGL010000065.1, on the reverse strand, counting down.
GGGCGCAGAGGCCGGAGTCGATCAGCAGCCACGGCTCGCCACCGGCTGGGGAAGGGGCGTCCTTCGGCAACGTTTCCATGTCTGACGGGGTGCTGCCGGTGCGACGGAAATCCCGGCTATTTCAAGTGCTCCGGGTTCAGGGGCTGCAGGTCCTTGGGCAGAAAGATGCCGTCCTTGCGGATGAGTTCGTCATCGAACCACACCTCGCCGCCGCCCCACTCCTTGCGCTGGATGAGCACCATGTCCCAGTGGACGGCGGAACGGTTGCCGTTGTCGCAGTCCTCGTAGGCCTGGCCGGGCGTGAAGTGCAGCGAGCCGGCGATCTTCTCGTCGAAGAGGATGTCGCACATCGGCGACTGGATATAGGGGTTGAAGCCCAGCGAGAACTCGCCGATGTAGCGCGCGCCGGCATCGGTATCGAGGATCTCGTTCAGGCGTTTCTCGTTCGAGCCGGAGGCCTTGACGATTTTGCCGTCCTTGAACTCCAGCCGGATGTTCTCGAACTTCGTGCCGCTGTAGAGGGTGGGCGTGTTGTAGGAGATGACGCCGTTGACGCTGGTCTTCACGGGGCAGGAGAAGCATTCGCCGTCGGGGATGTTGCGGATGCCTTCGCACTTGCGCGCGCCGATGCCCTTGATGCTGAAGCTCAGATCCGTGCCGGGCGCAACCAGACGGACCTGGTCGGCCTTGGTCATGCGCTTTTCCAAGGGAATCATCGCCTTGGCCATCTTGCGATAGTCCATCGTGCAGACATCGAAGTAGAAGTTCTCGAATGCCTCGGTGCTCATGTTCGCCGCCTGGGCCATGCTCGGCGTTGGCCAGCGCAGCACGCACCATTTCGTCTTGTTCACGCGGTAATTGAGGACGGGACGGAGAATCTTCGAGTAGAGCGCCATCTTTTCGCTCGGCACATCGGCGGACTCGGTGGCGTTGTGCGCGCCGCGGATGGCGATGTAGGCCGCCATCTTCTTCATCCGGCGCAGCTCGATGTCGTGGACGAGTTTGGCGTGCTTCTCGTCGGTGCCCTTGAGCACCTCGCGCGTGATGCGGCTGTGGCGCACCTCGACGATGGGCGTGGCACCCGCCGCGCGCGCCGCGCGCATGAGCTCGACCGTGAACTCATCGGGCACGTCCACCATGTCGAGAAGGATGTTCTCCCCGCGCTTCATGTCGGTGGAGTAATTGATGAGCAGGTCGGCGAGTTTGGCGTAACGCGGGTCGGTCATAATGTGCCGGAAGGCTAGTCGGCAGCGGGGAAAGGCCAAGAGCAAACCGGTGCCCGCGCAGGAAACAACGAAGCCAGCCCCTTATGCGAAAAATTACCGATTGACTGCCTGTTGCCTGAGGTGGACGGTCGGCCCGGTTCTGTTTTCCGCCAGGCTTATGAAGCGAAATCTAGCTCCTCTCGCCGCCTTTACCCTGATTGAACTTCTCGTCGTCATCGCCATCATTGCGATACTCGCCGGGCTTTTGCTGCCGGCGCTCGCGAAGGGGAAGGAGAAGGCCCGGGGCACGGCCTGCATGAACAATCTCCGTCAGATCACCCTTGGCTCGACTCTCTACGCCGACGACAGCGACAGCAAGATCGTCAAGCTGGTCATGCTGCCAACGAATCCGAAGTATGTGCCCATGCCCCCGGGAACCCCCATCCTGGCGGGTGCCAACGTATGGTGGATGGACTATCTGCGTCCGTTTTCCGGCCTCGCTGCGAAGAATCACCAGTGCCCCGGTTATGAGTTTCGCGGCCAGTCAGTGAACGCCTTTGGCGTCGGGATGTCGTATCCGGAACTGGGTTCCTCGGATTGGGATTCGACCGTTCACCGGGTTGAGAAAATTTCCCAGCCATCGGCCACGATCATTTACGCCGACTGCGCAAAACTGAGGGACGAACCCAATCCCGGCAACCAAACTGAACCCAATCCCGATCTCTGGGTGCCAAATCCGGTGGCCAGCTCGACGTCGTGGTATTTCAAGTCTCCCGGCTCTATTCTTAGCGGGGCTCCGGGAGATCCGTCCACGCCCCGGCCCATCAACCGGCACAATGGCCGGGGCATGATGGGCATGGTGGACGGCCATGTGGACGCGATGCGCAACAGCGACGCCGGCTGGCTCCTGCCCCGGGGCAACAGCCGGGCGATGTGGGACGAGTGAGAGTTTCTCTCAGCTTGGGCGAATTGGGCCGAGCCCGGCCTGAGAGCCTGCTCTCCCTAATTGTTCACCATCACCGCTGACATGGTCTTGATGTCCAAGACATACTTCTTGCCCTGCGGTGGCTCAGGCAGTTTGGGATGGAGCCCGGCCTTTACCAGGTCATCGAGGGACGACGGATTTTTCCCCTGGGTCATCACGAAAGCGCGGGCCGCCGCAGTCAGGTCGCGCAGGGCAATCTCCGGGGACGGTGGGACGGCGGGGGCGGCGGGAACGGCCGGCTTCGTGGGGGACGGAGCGGCGGACGGGGACGGAGCGGTGGCAGGCTTGGCGGGTTTGTTGGAGGCCGGGGTTTCCGTGGAGCGCTTTTTGCAGCCCACAAGCAGACCGGCAGCCAGCAGCGCACAGATGGAAATCTTGATCATGCCGGGAGAATGATTTCTGAAGGGAAACGGATGAACCGGCCGGTGACCGGACAACTTCGGAAGCTTGAAAGCGCGCTGCACGGGAATGTTGCGTCCTACCTGATTACGACTCTGCCGTTCTTGTCCAAGACGAACTTCCGACCCGGCGGCAGTGGTGGAATTTCACGGATGACGCCCTCTTTCACCAGCTGATCCAGAGTCGATGGCGCTCTCCCCTCGTGGGTCATGCTGTAAGCCGTCACGACATCGTTCAGGGTGCGCAAGGCTTCTTGTGGGGTCTGGGGCTTTGCGTTGGCGGCAGCGGGGGGCAGTGCGACGGTTTTGGGCATGACCACCTGCTTCTTCCTCTTGCAGCCGACGAGCAACCCCGTTGCGATAAGGATGCAAAGAAGAACCTTAATCATGCCGGAAATGATGATGGCCGGATGCGAGTTGCGTCAACGACTTAATGCCCTGGATAAGCTGCCGCCCTCATCGTTTTCCTTGGCCGGAACGAGGCAACTGAAACGGTGGAAGCGCGGCCCCCCCCCCAGGCCCCAGGATCATCCACCAAAGGCAGCGTCCCGGTCAGGACTCTGGACGCTTCCAGCTCAGGTGTTACTTCTTTGGAGCAGGGGCCGGCACCGTCGGCATCGTCGCATCAGTCCACTTGTCGGTGCGGAAGGGCGAGGCCGGGAGGCCTGCGGCGTTGGCGAGATTGGGTTCGGCAAGCTGGTTCCAGCCGAAGCGAACGGCAACGGGCCTGTCCACACCGGGGGCGCTGACGATGACGTTGCGGCCGGAAATCTCAGCCGTGGCCTCGACGAATTTTTTATCCGCTCCGGCGATGGTGAACCAGGTCAGCGGCCTGCCATCCAGCGACTTCAAGCCCTCGCTGGCATTCTTGAAGGAAACACGAATTTTGTCTCCATCCACCTTGATGGAATCGAAGAGCGGGCTGGCATGGGGTTTCACCGGCCGGCCGTAAGTCTTGGCCAGAGCCCAGAGAGCGAGGCGGCGGCCGACCTCCTGTTTGTCAGGCGGGTGGATGTTGCCGAGGGTGGTGATGTCCGTCGTCACGGCCATGCCGGTGTTGGGGATGGAGAGCGAGGCGGTCTGCGCTTCCCAGATGCCGGCCAATTGTTCGGCGCGCGGAGGACCGTAGTTGTAGGGCGCAAGCTGGACGAAGTAGAACGGGAACGGGCCCTGGTTCCAGACGGCGCGCCAGCCGCCGATGAGCGCCTTCATCTTTTCGAAGTAAAGCATCCCCTCTCCGTTGTTGGATTCGCCCTGATACCAGAGCGCGCCCCGAATGGCGTAGGGCACGAGCGGGTGGACCATCGCGTTGTAGATGGCAAGCGCGGACTGGTGATTGATGCCCGTCGTCACCTTGCCATCCTTCGATTTGGTGGTCGCCATCTGCGGAAAGCTGGCGAGGTTCGTCGAAATGCTCTTGAGTGCCGGCACCTGCTGGAAGCCGACCGGCGGCGTCCACGGCTCGATGCGCGTGCCGCCCCAGTTGCAGCCGATGAGGCCGACGGGCACGTCGAGGTCCTTCTGAATCTCGCGTGCAAAAAAGTAGCCGACCGCCGTGAAACTGCCGGCCACCTCCGGTGTTGCGGACAGCCAGCCGCCGGCGGTCTTCACCTCGGTCTGCGGTTTGTCGGCCGCGAGGCGAGGCACCTTGAAGTGGCGGATGCGCGGATTCTTCGCGGCGGCGATTTCCTCCTTCGCGTTCTTGGACCCGCCGACGCTCCACTCCATGTTCGACTGGCCGGAGCAAAACCACACTTCGCCGACGACCACGTCCTTGAACTCGACGCGGTTCTTGCCGAGCACGAGGAAGTCCTTCCCGGTCTGGCTCGCCTTCATCGGCGCGAGGTTCACCTGCCATTTGCCGCCCTTCGCGCGCGTTTGCACGACCTGATCGCGAAACTGGACGATGACCAGCTCGTCCTCATCGGCCCAGCCCCAGACGGGGACCTTCTGCTCGCGCTGGAGAACCATGTGGTCGCCGAAAATGACGGGGAGCTTCACATCGGCGCGGGCCGACACGGCGAAGCCGACCAAAAGGCCGAGAAGGGCGGGAACCGGCGGGAAGAAGAATCGATTGATCATGCGAACCGGCTGACGAACTGGAGGCGTTTTTCTTCAAGCAAGAATCATGTGGTCACGCTGCCGCCCGCGCTCGCCGCCGCCTGCGCGCTCATGGCGAAGGCGGATACCAGCCCCGCACGGGACCAACTCTTGTGCTTGAGTCGCTTTTCCGTCACTCGTATATCATCACCCGCCACGCCGCCTGTCTGACGGACGCGGCCGAATCATAAATGAAGAAATCCAAAATGCGCGCCGTGGGTGTTGTCCCCGGGCAACGCCAGGTCGCCGAGATACAGCACGATCACCCCGAGCTTTCCTCGCCCACGCAGATCAAGGTCCGCACGCTCGACGTGGGCATCTGCGGCACGGATCGCGAGATTTGCACGTTCGTCTACGGCGCGCCGCCCGCGGGTTCTGATTATCTCGTGCTCGGCCATGAGGCGCTCGGCGAAGTTGTCGAAGCCGGTGCCGGCGTGCGGCACTTCAAGGTCGGCGATCTGGTGGTGCCCTCCGTGCGCCGCCCGTGTCCGGACCCGGGCTGCCGTCCGTGCCAGATTGACCGGCAGGACTTCTGCGCGACGTGGAAGTTCAACGAGCGCGGCATCAACCAGCACCACGGCTACATGACCGAGTTCTTCGTGGATGATGAAAAGAACTTCGTGCTCGTGCCCAGGGAGCTGCGCCAGTTCGCCGTGCTGGCCGAGCCGCTGACCATCGCGGAGAAGGGCCTCGCCCAAGTCTGGGAGATTCAGAAGCGCCTCCCCTGGGCGTGCGAGGAGCCGGGCCAGCCCAAGGGCAGGGGCCTGCGCGCCGTCGTGCTCGGAGCCGGCCCCATCGGCATCCTCGGTGCGATGACCTGCGTGCTCAACGGCTTCGACACCTATGTTTATTCCCGCTCGGCCAAGCCCAACGAGAAGGCCGCGCTCGTCGAATCGTTCGGCGCAAAATACATTTCCATCTCCGAATGCACCCCCGCGCAGCTCGCCGGGCGCGTCGGGAACATCGACCTCGTCTATGAAGCCGTCGGGCTGTCGAAGACGGCCTTCGAGGTGATGATGCATCTGGGGCTGAACGGCGTGTTTGTCTTCACCGGCATCCCAGCGCCGGAGGGCCAGCTCCAAATCGAGGGCAATCAGCTCATGCGCAACCTGGTGCTCAAGAATCAGGTCATCCTCGGCACGGTGAACGCGGACAAGACCGCGTTCCAGGCCGCCATCCGCGACCTCGGCGAATTCAAGCAGCGCTGGCCGCAGGCGCTGGAGAAAGTCATCTCGGCCCGGCATCCCGTGGAAAACTTCCACGAGCTTCTCACCGGCAAGGCCACGGGCATCAAGGACGTCATCGCGTTCTCGAAGTAGGCCGGCGGAAGCTGCTGCGTCAGCGGGTCTCCACGGACGCAACCCGGCGGGGCAGCTCACCGCAAAGGCCGAGTGCCAGCAGCGGGTAGGCGGTGCCGCTGTAGGTGATGAAGTGGTATTTGTCCGTATTGAGCGAGCGCGTCCACCACCGGCCGGATTCACGCTGGTTTTCCTTGAGCCACTGCACGCCCCGGCGGATGAGCGGGTCGGCGGCAGGGACGCCGTGCTCGCGCAGGACGATGAGCGCGAGGCCGGTCTGATGGCCGTCGCTGGGCGGATGGGCGAAGTCCGGCTCGTCGCGCAGACGCTGGGCGCGGTTGCCCTTCCCCCAGGCTTCCGGCGCGGCAAAGGAGCGGATGCTCCAGCCGCCGTCGGGCTGCTGATGTTTCCACAGCATCGCAATCAGTTCCGCCTTCTTCGCGGCGGGAAGCAGGTCCGGCATCCGCGCAGCCGTCCACAGCAACAGCGTTCGGCTGTAATCGTGCGGTGGCGGTGTGTTGCGGAGGTATTCCTTGAGCTTGGCGACGGCGGCGAGCTGTTTCCCGTCCTTCAAACTGGCGAGCCAGCCGGGCGCGGCGGCAACGGCCATGGCCGCCTGCGTGGCGAGGTGGAAGGCGTCGGATTCGTAGGGCGGCCAGCAATCGAGCGTGCCCCAGGTGCCCGTGTCGAGCTGCAGCTCCAGCATCTGCGCGAGCGCCTGAGCGGTCTCGGGTGAAAGCTTCCCCGCGACGTGCGCGTCCCACTCGGCGAGGCCGGCGGCGGTGTAGATCACTTGCGCGGGCCGTGTGGACTTGCGCAGGTCCTCCGGCTTTGCAGCGAGGTTTTCCTTGAGTTCCTCCACGAAGAACCGGTGCATCTCCTCGATGGGTTTTCCGAGCTGCGGCGTGAGCGCCGGGCGCGTGACCATGTAAATGCCCGTGGTGTGGCAGGCCACGCACCCACGCGCGCCCGCCCAGGCCTGCGCGCCCTTGCGCAGGTAGTCCTCCGCGAGCGGGATGGAGATCGTGGCGCGCCTCGGCTCGTCAGCCTGGAAGGCGGGGATGACGATGTCGCCGTGCTGATACTGCGGCTTCGGTGCATCGGCGGCCAGAAGCGGGATCGAGAAGGCGCAGAGCAGCAGGGCAGGGCAGCGACGTTTCATGGCAGTGCAAAGGTAGATGCTGCCGAATGCGCCTCCATTCAAAGCCAATCCTCGTGGCGCCTTGCCATCTGCCCGGAGAGATCTGTAACCGCAGGGCTGCTATTCTGCGGGATGCTCCTTGAAGAACTTTGCGATGAGCGCGGGCGCGTCCTTGTGGAACTCATGGCCGCCGGGATGGATGAACGTCACGAACGGGGTGCCGGTCCTGGACGGGTATTCCGTGCACAGCTTGTCCCAAGGCTTCCCCCCGGCATCGCAGCCGTTGAGCTTGCGCACGGCGTTCATCATGGCCTTCTGCCATTCATACTTCACCAGCGGGTCCTTCTCACCCGCGAGGTGCATCGCGGGCTTGGGTTTGAGCTTGTTGGTTTTGAGTCCCGCCGACGTGGCCGACGACGGCGCGACGGCGGCGAACACATCGTGGCGCTCGCCCCACAGCAGGTAGGTGAAGCCGCCGCCGTTCGAGTGGCCGGTGGAATAAACCCGCTTCTCGTCCACTTTGAACTCCTGCTTGAGCCGCGCCAGCATCGCGTCGAAGAACTTCAAGTCCCGGTCGCCCATCGCGCCGGGGCCGGACTGCCATCCCGCCTTCCTTCCTTCCGGATCGGTGAGGCGGCCCGGTGTGTTGAGGCCCTGCATGTAAACGGAGATGGCCTCGGGCCACTGCCGGTTCATGACGAAGCTCCGCGCGCCGTTCTGCATGCTGCCCCCGTGACCGTGAAAGACGAAGACCAACGGCGTGGCCTTCTCCTTTGCCGAGGCCCGCGCGTAAACCAGCGCCTCGCGCGCGATGCCGTCCACCTTCAGTTCCCAGCGCTGAAAACCCTCGGGCAGCGCCGGTGCGGCGGAGGCGGAGTGGAACGACAAGAGGCCGACGACGAGGGCTGCCCAAAACTGGCGACGGATCATGTTCATAGCTTGCCGGTGTAGACGCCCGGACCGGCCATTCGTTACACTTGGAGATCGGATCGGACGGAAGCGGTTCACCTGCCTTCGGTCATCACGAAGCGAGCCGGCGGAGACGCCGACGCTACGTAGCGTCGTCCTCCGGTCGACCGTGCCGCAAGCGTCCCGCCTGCCCGTTCTGACCGACAATGCAGGTCGGCACGAAGAGCCGAAATCTCCTTTCTTCACAGCCGCGTTGGACTAATCCTCCCCGCACCTATGACGAAGACGTGGATCGACATCTCGGTGGAAATGCGGGACGGCATGGTGCACTGGCCCGGCGATCCCGAGTGCCGCGTTGGCCTGCATGTGAAGCTCGGCGATCCCATCCCCGGCCAGCCCGGGAAAACCATTCCGTGCAACCTCACCAAGCTCTCCCTCAGCGCGCACACCGGCACGCACATGGACGCACCGCGGCACTTCGTCGCGAACGGCAGGACCATGGAGACGCTGCCGCTCGACGCCGTGATGGGCCCGTGCCGCGTCATCGAGCTGAAGCACAAGACCGCCATCACCGTGGAGGAATTGAAGCCGCACAAGCTGAAGCGCGGCGAACGCGTCCTCTTCAAGACCCGCAACTCGACCAGGAGCTGGCGCATGGCGAAGACCTCCACCTTTGACGAGGACTTCATCTACATCCCGGCTCCCACCGCGCACTACCTCGTGGACTGCGGAGTCATGACCGTGGGCGTGGATTACCTGAGCGTCGGCGGCTACAACAAGGACGGCGTCGAGTGCCACCAGATCATGCTCGGAGCGAAGAAGCCCATCTGGATCATCGAGGGCCTGAACCTCGCGAAGGTGAAGCCGGGCAACTACGAGCTGGCCTGCCTGCCGCTGAAGATCGTCGGCGCGGACGGCGCGCCATGCCGCGCCGCCTTGCGCGCCCTCAAGTAGGTCAGCGCTTCCAGCCTGACATCCATCTGAAACGTCCCGCTTGGGCGGAATCTGAAATTGGAAAGACAAGCGGACGCGCCGTTCACCGGGGCAGATGCGATCCGCTCCGGCGGGCGGCGTAAATGGAGGCGCCCATGGCCAGGAGGATGATGCCCGCCACCACGGTCAGGGAAACCCCGGATCGAATCTGAACATCCCAGATGCCCAGCAGCATCTTCACCCCGATGAAGACCAGCACGCAGGAAAGCCCGGCCTTCAGATACCGGAAATAACCGATCGCCCCCGCCAGCACGAAGTAGAGCGAACGCAGCCCGAGGATGGCGAAGACGTTCGACGTGAAAACGACGAAGGTGTTCTGTGTCACGGCGAAGATCGCCGGGATGGAGTCCACGGCGAAGATCAGGTCGGTGGTTTCCACCATGAGCAGCACCAGCGCGAGGGGCGTGAGCGCGGCCCGGCCATCCATCTGCGTGACGAACCGCTGCCCGTCGAACGCGTGCGTGACGGGGAAGAACTTCCGCGCGATCCGGATGAACACGTTCCGCTCCGGATGCACGCCGTCGTCGTCCACGAAGAGCATCTTGACGCCGGTGAAGACAAGGAAGCCGCCCATCACGTAGAGCATCCAGTGGAACTGCCGGATGAGGACCGCCCCGAGGCCGATCATCCCGCCGCGCATGACCAGCGCGCCGAGGATGCCCCAGAAGAGGACGCGGTGCTGCTGCTCCTGCGGCACCCGGAAGTAGGCGAAGATGAGCGCGATGACGAAGACGTTGTCCATCGAGAGGCTCAGCTCGATGATGTAGCCGGTGACGAACTCGATGGCCTCGCCGCGCGGACGGTTGAGATGGAGGAGTTCTGCGAATCCCATCGCCAGCGCGAACCAGACGAGGGTCCAGCCAAAGGCCTCGCGGAATTTGACGACCCGGGCGGTCCGGTGGAAGACGCCCAGGTCCATCGCCAGCAGGACCAGCACGCCGCCCACAAATGCCGCCCAGTGCCAGGGGGAGATTTCGACGGAGGCCGTCATGGGCGGTGCGGTCAGGTTCGACAACAAGTTCAGGAAGAAGAGACGCGGGAGACTCCCGTCGGCACTCAATCTTGCTCCGCCGGCGAAGCGGATTCTCAGGCCACGCTGGTGGTGCCGGAG
>JBAYGL010000064.1:0-15543 GCA_041666725.1 Limisphaerales bacterium | reverse complement strand
GGGGTCATCAGCAGCTCGTAGGTGTCGAAGAGGAAGCCGATGCTGGCGATGGTGACGATCAGCCACTCGGTCAGGCCGATCTTCTGGGCGGGCGTCTGCGGAGAAGTCATGGTGCGGGATTTGACACGAGGGGCGGGAGGCGGACAAGCGTTTTATTACGCACCCGTATTATCGGGGGAGGAAAGACGGAGCAAGATTAGGATCAGGATTACGAGCGGGAGGAAATGCGCGTTCGAACTCCTGCTCCTGCTCCTGATCTTGACCCTGATCCTGCTCCTCCTTTGGCCCTCACCGCATCCCCGGCATCCCGCCCATGCGGCCCATCATCTTCGAGAACTTCCCCATCTTCTTCATCATCTGCTGCATCTGGGCGAACTGCTGGAGCAGCGTGTTGACCTCGGTGACGGTCACGCCGCTGCCCTTGGCGATGCGCACGCGGCGCTTGGCGTTGAGCAGGTTCACGTTGCGGCGTTCCTGCACGGTCATCGCGCAGATGATGCCTTCCTTGCGGCGGAAGTCCTTCTCCGCCTTGCCGAAGTCGGTGCCTTTCGACATCTCCGCGCCGCCGGGCAGCATGCCCATGATGTTTTCCAACGGCCCCATTTTCTTCATCTCGCGGAGCTGCATGAGGAAGTCCTCCAGCGTGAACTGGCCTTTCCGCATCTTCTCCTCCAGCGCCATCGCGGAGTCCTGGTCAATGCGCTCGGCGGCCTTCTCGACGAGCGACACCACGTCGCCCATGCCGAGGATGCGCTGGGCCATGCGCTCAGGGTGGAACGGCTCGAAGTCGTCGAGCTTCTCGCCCACGCCCATGAACTTGATGGGCTTGCCGGTGACTTCGCGCAGGCTCAGGGCCGCGCCACCGCGCGCATCGCCGTCGAGCTTGGTGAGGATGGAGCCGGTGAGGTTGAGCGCCTGGTCGAAGTGCGTCGCGACGTTGACGGCTTCCTGGCCGGTGGCGGCATCGAGCACGAGGAGGATTTCCTGCGGCTGCACAAGGTCGCGGAGGCGGACCAGCTCCTGCACGAGCACCTCGTCAATTTGCAGGCGGCCGGCGGTGTCGAAGATGATGACGTTGCGGCTGGTGAGCTTGGCGAGTTGCTGGGCGTCGCGGGCGATTTTCAAAACGTCCGTCTCGCCGCGCTTGAGGAAGACGGGAACTTCAAGCTGTTTGCCGAGCGTTTCGAGCTGGTCCATCGCGGCGGGGCGATAAACGTCGCACGCCACGAGCAAGGGCTGGCGGCCCTGCTTCTTGAGCCAGTTGGCGAGCTTGCCCGCGCTGGTGGTCTTGCCCGCGCCGTGGAGGCCGACCATGAGGATGCAGGTGGGGCTGGCGGAGAGGTTCAGACCGGCGTTCTGCGACCCGAGCAGCGCGACCAGCTCGTCGCTGATGAGTTTGATGATCTGCTGACCGGGGTGGATGCTCTGGATGACCTGCTGGCCGAGGGCCTTTTCCTTCACGCGCTCGATGAAGTCGCGCGCGACCTTGAAGTTCACGTCGGCGTCCAGCAGCGCCATGCGCACGTCGCGGAGGGAGTCGCTGACGTTGGACTCGGAGATCTTGCCGAGCCCGCGCAGGTTGCGGAAAACGTTCTGGAGCTTGCCGGACAGCGATTCAAACATGGGGCGGATTCTGGGAACCGGCGGGAAAACTGCCAGCCCTTTCGCGAGGGGACGGGCCGGAGGGGAGTGCGGCCAGTTCTTGACCTGTCTTTTTCACTGCCTATTCTCGCGCGCAATGGACATGAAGCGTCTTTTCATCCTCGCACTGCTCGTGGCCGGTCTGGGGCGGCCGGCGGTCGCCGCCCCCGAGCTGGTCAACGGCATCGTGGCAATCGTCAACGAAACCGTGATCACCGAGAAGGAGGCGCGGCAGTTCATCGAACCGGCGGTTGTCGCCCTGGAGCGCCAGCCCGGCATCACCCGCCAGGCCTACAACGAGAAGGCGATGGAGATTTACAAGGACGGCCTGAGCCAGCTCGTCGAGCGCCAGCTCACGCTCGATGATTTCAAGGCCGCCGGCTACAGCTTCCCGGACAGCATCATCGAGGATTTCGTGCAGGAGCGCATTCGCGAGCGCTACGGCGACCGCGTGAAGCTCATCAAGACGCTCGAGGCGCAGAACATGACCTACGAGCAGTTCCGCAACGACATCCGGGACCAGTTCATCGTCGAGCAGATGAACCTCAAGAACGTTTCCTCGGCCGTCATCATTTCGCCGTTCAAGATCGAGACCTACTACAAGAACCATCCCGATGAGTTCAAGCAGGCCGAACAGGTGCATCTTCGCATGATTGAGCTGCGCAAGCGCGATGGAGGCGATCCGGAGGCGATCCGCCGGCTGGCGCGTGAGATTCTGGCCAAGCTGAACGCGGGCGCGAAATTCACCGAGATGGCCTCGGTTTACTCGGAAGGTTCTCAAAAGCGTGACGGCGGCGATCTGGGCTGGGTGGACCGGACCGTGCTCCGCAAGGAATTCGCCGAGGCCACCGCCACCCTCAAGCCCGGCCAGCGCAGCGGGATCATTGACGCCTCCGACGCCTGCTTCCTGCTGCAAGTCGAAGAGGTGAAGTCGGCACAGCTCCGGCCCCTCACGGAAGTGCGCGATGACATTGAGAAGACCCTCCTCAACCAGGAGCGCGCCCGGATCCAGAAGAAATACGTGGAGCGGCTGAAGAAGAAGGCGTTCGTGCGCTATTTCTAAGAGCCTCCCTGAAAATTCCGCGCATGAGTGTTCCACGAGGCCCGGCCATGCGTGCGCTGGCGCTGGGGTTGGCGCTCGCCTCCGGGTGCTTGCAAGCGGCTCTGCCGGCGGGCGTGAGTCAGGGTGAGTTTCTCGGCTGGACGAATGCGCTGAGCCTGCGCGATGACCACGGCAGGGCGATGACCGTCGTGGTGCCGGACATTGGCGGGCGCGTGGTGCAATACAGCCACGGCGGTGTGAACGCGCTGCTGGAGAACCCGGACAGCAACGGCAGGACTCTCGCGGAATTCCCCGGCGGCTTCTGGGTGGGCGGCTACCAGTGCGACTTCGGCCCCGGCCTGCTCGGCCTGCCGGAGCGGCGGGCGGTGTGGCTCGGCCCGCATGACTTCGTCGCGCCACGCGACCAGACTGTGGAGACCGCCAGCCCGCTGGATGCCGCAACCGGCCAGCGGCTGCTCAAGAGCTTTACGCTCGATCCGGACACCGGCGCGCTCGGCGTGATGCAACGCATGGTGAACGCCTCTCCGGGCATGACGCGTCACACTCTCCATGACCGCACGCTCTGCCCGGCGGGCGGTTTTTTCCTAGTCCGGCTCGCCAGGCAGAGCCGCCACCGCGCGGGCTGGTCGTTGCTGCGCGCGACGGAGAACGGCCCGTTCTTCGATGGCGAGCAGCCCGCCTCCCCCAAAGTGCGGGTCTTTGGTGATCTGCTGGTGGCGCAGGCGGCGGGCGCGCCCGGCAAGCTCGGCTCGGACACGGATGCCGGCTGGGTGGCCTACGTGCGCGGGCGGCTGTTGTTCGTGAAGTATTTTCAAACCTGGCGCGGTGCGGCGTATGCCGGCGCGGGACACCCGGTCGAGTTTTCCTGGAACAACGAAATGGCCGCGCTGGAGCTGTTCAGCCCGCTGACGACGCTGCAACCGGGGCAGGCGTTCGACTTCCCGGAATTGTGGCAGCTCATCGAGTTGAAGGAGGAAGTCACGGACTTCGACGACGCGCGCGCGGCGGCGAAGAAGGTTCCGGTGTCGCCGTTCCCGCCGAAAAAACAGGCGGCCGCCGCTTTCCCAGGTTGACGCTGCGCGGCCCGCTCCTAAGATGAACGGACTTTCGCCACACACATGAGCAAGAACATCTCGACGTCATCCGTTTTTCCTCCTCCCTCCTCCGCTTCAGCCCGGGCGCATGTGAAGTCGCTCGACGAATACCGCTCCATCTACGAGCGCTCGCTGAAGGATCCGGATGGTTTCTGGGCCGAGCAGGCGAACCGGCTGCACTGGTTCCAGAAGTGGAACAAGATCTCCGCCGTCAACTACAACGAGCCCGTCAGCATCCAGTGGTATCTCGGCGGCAAGCTCAACGCCTCCTACAACTGTGTGGACCGTCATGTGGAGGCCGGGCACGGCGACGTGACAGCGTTCATCTGGGAGGGCAACGACCCCGCCGAGACGCGTCGCATCTCCTACCGCGATCTTCACGACCAGGTCCAGCGCGCGGCCAACGCCCTCAAGGCCCTCGGCGTCCACAAGGGCGACCGCGTGTGCATCTACATGCAGATGATCCCCGAGCTGGCCGTGGCCGTGCTCGCGTGCGCCCGCATCGGCGCGGTGCATTCGGTCGTCTTTGGCGCGTTTTCCGCAGACTCGCTCGTCACGCGCATCAACGACTCGACCTGCAAGGTGATCATCACGCAGGACACCGGCGTGCGCGGGACGAAGCATGACATCCCGATGAAGGCCAACGCCGACAAGGCCGCGCCGAAGACGCCAAGCGTGGAGAAGATCCTCGTCGTCCGCCGCACCGGCACGCCGGTCGACATGCAGCCGGGCCGCGATGTCTGGTGGCACGATGCCCTGGCCGCCGCCGCGCCGACGTGCGCCCCCGAGGTCATGGACGCGGAAGACCCGCTCTTCATCCTCTACACCAGCGGTTCCACCGGGAAGCCCAAGGGCGTGCTGCACACCACCGGCGGCTACCTCACTTACGCGGCTTACACGCATCACTACGTTTTCGACTACCAGCCCGGCGACGTTTTCTGGTGCACCGCGGACGTGGGCTGGATCACCGGCCACACCTACCTGGTCTATGGCCCGCTGGCCAACCGCGCGACGGTCGTGATGTTCGAGGGCGTGCCGAATTATCCGGACTACGGGCGTTTCTGGCAGGTCATCGCCAAGCACAAGGTCAGCCTCTTCTACACCGCGCCGACGGCCCTGCGCGCCCTGATGAAGGAAGGCGACAAGTGGCCGGCCCAGCATGATTTGATCTCCCTTCGCCTGCTCGGCACCGTCGGCGAACCCATCAAGGAGCCGGAGTGGAACTGGTATTACAAAGTCATCGGCAAGGAGCGCTCGCCCGTCGTGGACACCTGGTGGCAGACCGAGACCGGCGGCATCCTCATCTCGCCGCTCCCCGGTGCCACGCCCACCAAGCCCGGCTCCGCCACGTTCCCGCTGCCCGGCGTGCAACCCGCCATCGTGGACGATCAGGGAAACGAGCTGGCCGGCAACGACGTGCGCGGCAACCTCTGCCTCAAGCCCGGCTGGCCCGGCCAGATGCGCACCGTCTTCGGCGATCACCAGCGTTTCGTGGACACCTACTTCAAGCGCTTCCCCGGCAAGTATTTCACCGGCGACGGCGCGTGGCGTGATGCCGATGGCTACTACTGGATCACCGGCCGCGTGGACGACATCCTCATCGTGTCCGGCCACAACATCGGCACGGCGGAGGTCGAGGGCGCGATTGGTGCGCACCCCTCCGTGGCCGAGGCGGCGGTGGTCGGCTACCCGCACGACATCAAGGGCTTTGCCATCTACGCCTTCGTCACGCTCAAGACCGGCCAGACACCGAGTGATGCGGTGAAGAAGGAGATCAACGCCAAGGTCCGCGACATCCTCGGACCTCATGCGTCGCCGGAAAAAATCCAGTTCACCGAGGGCCTGCCCAAGACGCGCTCGGGCAAAATCATGCGCCGCATCCTGCGCAAGATCGCCGAGAACGAGCTGGACAACCTCGGCGACATCTCGACGCTGGCCGACCCTGCGGTGGTGGAGTCGCTCGTGAAGGGAAGAGTGTGACCTGTCATCAGGCCGGCGGCTGACCGGGGCCTTCGTTGTTTACCAGCCCCCTTTCGCATGGCATAACCCGGCCATGCTACTGATCACCCCGCTGCGGGCCGCGGTTGCCAGTCTTTCCATCGTCGCGGTTCTGCAAGCCGCCGATGCGCAGAACTCCCAGCTCCCACGCTGGCCCGGTCGCCAGCCGGACAATTCGGTGCTGCTGCCCAACATGTGGTCGCTCCGCCCTGCTGGCGTGCAGGTGGACCTCGCGGATTTCCCGGTCAACATCGCGCTGCATCCCGATGGCAAGCTCGCCGCGGTGCTGCACGCGGGCTACAGCGCGCATGAAATCGCCATTGTGGACATCGCGAAGGCGGCGGTGCTGAACCGCACGAAGGTCGAGGAGACGTTCTACGGCATCGAGTTCGCGCGCGACGGCAAACGCCTCTACGCCAGCGGCGCGGGCAGCGAGGTGGTGCGCTGCTTCGACTTCGATGCAAAGGCCGGCACGCTCGGCAAGGAGCAGGAAATCCGCCTGCGCAACGTCGCCGAGCGCGGCATCCCCGCCGGCCTCGCGCTCACCGGCGACGCACGGCATCTCTACGTCGCAAACGTCCTCGGCCAGCGCGTGGCCAAGGTGGACTTGAACGCGAAGACCAACGTGCTCGACATCATCGTCGGGCCGCCTTCCGCCCAAGTTCAAGGTTCAAGGTTCAAGGTTCAAGGTTCCGCGAAACAGCAGACCGAGGACGAGGCCGCCATCACGAAGCGCGCCGAGGCCGCGCTCGACCCCGCGGACCCGACCGCGCCGTATCCCTACGCGTGCCGGCTCGATGAGAAGAAGGGGCGGCTTTACGTCAGCCTCTGGGCGCAGGCACAGGTTGCGGTGATTGACCTCAAGTCGAACCAGGTCATCGCACGCTGGCCGACCGAGGAGCACCCGAACGAAATGCTCCTCACGAAGAACGGCAGGCTGCTCTACGTCGCGAACGCCCACCGCAACACCGTCACCGTCATCGACACCGAGAAGGGCGCGACCACCGAGACGATCTGGGCCGCTCTTTACCCGCAGTCGCCTCCGGGCGCGACGCCCAACAGCCTTGCGCTCACGCCCGACGAGAAGCTCCTCTTCATCGCCAACGCGAACATCAACACGCTCGCCGTCGTGGACGTGAGCACGCGCGGCAAGAGCCGTTCGCTCGGCTTCATCCCGACCGGCTGGTATCCGACCTCCGTGCGCGTCACGCCCGACGGCAGGAAGCTGCTCGTCGCCAACGGCAAGGGCATCATCTCGAAGGCGAACCCCGGCGGCCCGCAGCCCGGCAAGAAGTCCGCGCCCGGCACCACCGTGGAATACATCGGCGGCCTGTTCAAAGGCACGTTGAGCATCCTCGACCTGCCCAGGCGCGCGGAGTTCGAGAAGCAGCTGGAGAAGCTCACCGCGCAGGCATACCAGTGCTCGCCGCTCAAGCGCGACAACTCCATCGCCACCGCGCGCCCGGCGGACAGCCCCATTCCCGGCAGGCTCGGCGAGGCCAGTCCCATCAAGTATTGCCTCTACATCGTGAAGGAGAACCGCACCTACGACCAGGTCTTCGGCGACATGAAGGAAGGGCGTGGCGACCCGAAGCTCTGCCTCTTCCCCGAGCGTGTCACACCGAATCATCACAAGCTCGCGCGCGAGTTCGTGCTGCTCGACAACTTTTACGTCGAGAGCGAGGTCAGCGCCGACGGCGACGAGTGGAGCATGGGCGCCTACGCGAGCGATTACGTGGAGAAGTTCTGGCCGATGAGCTACGGCCACAACAAGACGAAGAAGTATTCCTATCCGTCAGAAGGCAACTTTCCCATCGCCACGCCCGCCGGCGGCTACCTCTGGGACGTCGCCGCCGAGGCGAAGGTGAGTTTCCGCAGCTATGGCGAGTTCGTGCAGAACGGGAAGAAGGTTGGCGATCCCACCACGGCCCGGCTCAAGTCGCTCATCGGCCGCTTCGATCCCTGGTATCACAGCTTCGACACCGACTATCCCGACGTGAAGCGCGCCGGGCGGTTCATCAGCGAGCTGAAGCGTTTCGAGGCAGAGGGCGACATGCCGCGGCTCCAAGTCATCCGCCTGCCGCAGGATCACACCGCCGGCACGACCGTCGGCAAGTGGACGCCCACCGCCTGCGTCGCCGAGAACGACCTTGCGTTCGGGATGCTCGTCGAAGCCGTGACCCGGTCGAAGTTCTGGCCGCAGACCGCCATCTTCGTCGTGGAGGACGACGCGCAGAACGGCCCCGACCACGTGGACGCGCACCGCACCGTCGCCCTCGTCATCAGCCCCTACACCAAGCGCGGCGCGGTGGACTCCACGATGTATTCCACCAGCTCGATGCTGCGCACGATGGAACTCATCCTCGGGATGCGGCCCATGTCGCAGTTCGATGCCGCCGCCACGCCGATGTTCAACTCCTTCCAGGCGAAAGCCGACCTGCGTCCCTACACCACGCTGCCCGCGAACGTGGACGTGAACGAACTCAACGGGAAGCTCGCGTGGGGCGCGGAGAAATCGCGCAAGATGGACTTCACGAAGGAGGACGCCGCCGATGATCTGGTCCTCAACGAAATCATCTGGCGCAGCGTGCGCGGCCCGAACTCACCGATGCCCGCACCCGTCCGCGCCGCCTTCGTCTTCACGAAGCCCGGCGGGGATGATGATGACTGATACAATACCGGTGAAATCTGGTTGAACCCAGGCGCAGGGAACTGCGTTCCTCCCTCTCCCTTTGCGGAGCAAGGGGAGAGGGCCGGGGTGAGGGGTTTCATTCGGAGACCTTCGGCGTCCGCACCCCTCATCCGGCCTGCGGCCACCTTCTCCCCTCGCTCCGCGAAGGGAGAAGGAGCAACCCGGCCACCGATGCCGGTTCCACCAACCTTCACACGCAGTCGGTTTGAGTTTGAGGCCGCCTGGATTTTTCCCTGCGGCGGCTACTGGTTGGTGAACAGCTCCCATCCGCCGACCTCCGCCAGGAGCCGCAGCGGCCTGCCACGGGCGAGCGGACGGGCGCTGATGAAGGACCCCCTGACGCCCACCACCAGCACGCGCTGCTTGCCGGCCAGCAGATTGCCATAAATGTGATCGTCCTTGATCACCCGGCCACCGAAGCGCTCACGATTGCCCGGGAACTCAAAGGGCATCCGGTGTTCGGGCAGGCCGGACATGTGGGGACGGTGCGCCGCGCTGATGGCCGGGTGCGCGTAAAACGGAAGTCCCTGCGGAATGCGCTGGCGCACGATGACGAGATCGCCTTCGCGGAACTCACGCCGCAGGGCGAGGCCGAGCGGCTTGAACGTCTGGTTGCTGCGCAGCTCGGTTTCGACGAGCGGTGTGACGGCAACCACGGCGAAGAGCGAAATCGCCGCCACTCCGCAGGCCCAGCGCGCGCACAGCGAAGCCGGCCACTTGCGGCTCTCGATGGCGACTACCACCAGCAACATCGCGGCAGCGAGGGGCGTGAACTTGACCCAGAGCTGGTCCTGAACCTTGAAGACAAACCAGCAGACCACGGGAAAGCCGATCAAGGGCAGCACCGCGCCGGCTGGCAGCGCGCGCCATGCCCAACGCGGAGCGCCGGTCTCCGACCCGGCGAGTTCCGTGGCCATTGATGAACGCGCCGGGTCGGAGACCGGCGCTCCGAAGATTGGCCACCTCAATGCCACCAGTGCGGCGAGCGCAGGGAACATTGGCAGGATGTAATGCATCAGCTTCGCGCTGTTCAGGGAGAAGAGCACGAAGGTGACGCCCGCCCAGACGCTCAGGAGCAGCCATGCCTCCTGGGTGCGCGCGTCAAGCGAACGCCAGTGGGCCCGCCGCCAGAGCCAGCCAAGCAGCAACGTCCAGGGCAGGAACCCGCCGATGAGCACCGGGACGAAAAACCAGAACGGCTGCGCGCGGTTCTTCGCCGCCGCCTGCACCGCGTGGCCCACGATCTGGCCCCTGACCATGAATTCGAACGCGTGCGGCACGCTCTCCCAGACCATCCAAAACCAGGGCAAGGCCAGCGTGGCAAACAGCGGCACCCCGGCGAGCGCGCCGAACAGGAGGACGCTCAGGCGTGCGCCGTCCGTCTTGCGCCGCCACCAGAGGAGCGCTCCAAACGCGGCCAGTGGAATCACGAGGGCAATGGGCCCCTTTGTCAGCGCGCCGCCGGCCATCGCCGCCCAGGCGGCCAGCTGCCAGGCGAAACTGCGGCGGGCGGAAAAGGCGCGGGCATCGCCAGCGGAGTCGGGCTCATCCGTGAGCGATTCCGGCTGTAGCCGCCGAGGTGAGGAGGCGGATTGTGCGGATGTCAAACCATCCGCCTCCTCACCTCGGCGGCTGCAGGGCGTTGCTGACCGCTGATCGCTGACCGCTTCCTGCCCCTCCAATGCATCCAGGCTCCGCCAGCTTCGCCAGAAAAAATAGACGGCCCAAGCGATGAACTGCGTGAGGAAGATGTCGGTCGTGAGCATACGGGCCATGACCCAGTAGAGCGCCGAGGTGCCGAGGACGAGCACGCTCCACCGCGCCGCAACCGCACCGGCGACGGAGCGCACGAGCAGAAAGGTCGCCCAGGCGGCGCTGAGCCCGGCCAGCGCCAGCGGCAGGCGTGCCGCCCACTCGTTCACGCCGAAGAGGGAGAGTGACGCGGCGACAGCCCAGTAGGTGAACGGCGGCTTGTCGAGGTGCGGCACATACCAGATGTGCGGCACGAGCCAGTTGCCCGTCTCGACCATCTCGCGGGCGATCTCGGCGTAGCGGCCCTCGTCCGGCTCGTTGAGCGAGCGGGTGCCGAGGAGGAAGAAGAAGAGCACCGCGACGAACGGGAGAAACCACCACGGGGTGCGTTGGTCGGAATCGGCTTGCGGCACGGCGGAGTTGTAGCGGACGCGGGCGGGGGGAGAAAGTGATTAGTGCGCCGGCGCGGTTGGCCGACGGTCTGGACATGTCACTTCTTCGCCGCTCAGTTCAGCAGATGCTCCTTGTAGAACTGGATCGTGACGAGGAACTGGAAGTCGGCGTTGCGTTTGCGCGCGAAGCCGTGGCCTTCGTCCGTGGCCATCAGATACCAGACCCTGCCGCCGGCGGTGCGGATGGCCTTCACCATCTGCTCGGATTCGGTGACCGGCACGCGGGGGTCGTTTTTGCCCTGCACGACGAAGAGGGGCTTCTGGATGCGCGCGGCGTGGTTTGAGGGCGAGATGCGCTCGAGGAACTCCTTCATCTTCGGGTCGCGCTCGTCACCGTATTCGGCGCGGCGCAGATCGCGGCGGTAATCCTGGGTGTTGTTCAGGAATGTCGCGAAGTTCGAGATGCCCACCACGTCAATGCCGCAGCGGAGAATGTCCGCATACATGATCATGCACGCGAGGCTCATGTAGCCGCCGTAGCTGCCGCCGGTCACGGCGATGCGGCCGTGGTTGAAGTAGGGCTGCCGCGATATCCACGCCAGCACCGGGGCGATGTCCCGCACGGAATCCTCGCGCTTGAACCCGTTGTCGAGGGTCAGGAACGTCTTCCCGTAGCCCGCCGATCCGCGCACGTTGGGATACACGATGGCGACGCCCAGCTCGTTGAGGAGATAGTTGTTCCGCCCCTGGAAACCGGGACGCGCCTGGCCCTCGGGCCCGCCGTGGATGTTGACGATGACCGGGCGGGGGCCGGGAAACTTCTTCGGGTCGGGCCGGTAGATGATCGCGTTGATGAGCAGGCCGTCGAAGCTGCTGAGTTTGAGAATCTCGGGCTCGATGAACGTTTCCGGGTTCAAGCCGCCCGTCTCGCTCTCGGTCCAGCGCTCCAGCAGGGAAGTCTTCACGTCATAGGAATACACGTCCTGCGGCGATTTCGCGGAGTTGAGATTGAACGCCAGATCGCGCGAGTTGGAATGCCATTCAAGGTGGCTCACGGTGCCGAGGGGGAGCCTGGGCTTGGACATCATCTTGCCGGACTTTGTCTCCATCAGGTTGAGCGTGCCGACACCAGCCTCGTTCGAGACGAACGCGATGACCTTGCCGTCGGGTGATTGCTCGAACTCTTCCACATCCCACGAGATGTTCGAGGTGAGCGTCTGCTGCGCGCCGCTCTTGAGGTCGATGCGGACGAGCTGCTGGAACTCCGAATCATCATCCGAAGTTGCGAAGATGGCCTTGCCGTCCCTGGCGAAGCGCGCGTGCCCGTAGGCGACCTTGTCCTTGCCGGACCGGGTGACCTGCGAGCGCTTCCCGGTATGGGTGTCCACGAGATGCAGCTGGCTTTCGTTGATGGAAACATACTGGAGCACCAGCAGCAGGTTGTCGTCCGGAGACCAGTCCAGCACGGCCCAGCCGCCGCCGGAGACCTGGGTGAGCAGGCGGTCGGTCTTGGGGTCTGAAGGATTCATGACGTAGATGTCGGTGTCCCTGCCCGTGCGGCGCGTGGAGGTGTAGGCAAGGTAAATGCCGCTGTTTGCGAAGCGCGCGCCGGTGTTGCGGGACTTGCCGTCGGTCAGAAGCGCGGTCCGTCCGTCGTGAACATCCTGCCGGTAGAGCTGGTAGAATTCACCGCCGCCGCTGTCCTGCGAGAAGACGATGTAGTCGCCCGCCTTGGGTCGGAACCGTCCCTCACTCACCGGCTCGGAGCCGAAGGTGACCTGATGCCGCGCACCGCCGGGGGTCTTCACGAGATGGAGCTGCGACGTGTCCCCGAAGCGCGTGGTGATGAGCATCGCACGCCGGACGGGATGCCAGCCTTGAAACGCCGCCGCGCGCGACTCCAGATAGCGCGCCGCGTCATGCCGCAACCCGGGCGGGATGACCGGCACGCCTTCGGTGACGAGGTTGTCCGGCACCTGGGCGGAGGCGGCAAAAGCCAGGGCGAGCAGCGGCAGCACGAGCTTGTTCATAAGGCGCCCAGCGGTGTAGCAGAAACGGGCGCGCGGGCAAACAGCTTTGCGCCGCGGCCTTCGCCGAGCGCGGGCCGCTGCATCAGCCAGTGGCCACCGGAAGCCGTGAGGTTGCCGGGTGTTGGATGCGGTTCAATCAGCCGGCCATCACCTCGCGAAGCGTCACTTCGCGGCCGAGGCTCAGCGAGCGCTTCGCGGCCTCGAGGGCGGCGATGACTTCCACCTCCTCTTCGACGGGCACGGACTCCTTGCCGGTCTTCACGAGGTCCATGAAAGCCTCCAGCAGATAGGCGTAAAGGTTTTTCAAATCAGGCGTGACGCTGCGCCAGCCTTTCTCGCCGTAGAGATTGATCTGGTAGCCGGCGCGCATCGCCTCTTTGTCAGCGACCATCAGCACGACATCGCGTTTCTCGCCGAAGCGCAGCCGCGCGATGTTTGCGCCTGGCTTGCCAACGTTGATCGCACTGGTCGCGCCTTTGCCGAGCACCGCATAGGCCATCGAAAGCGCGTGGATGCCGTAATAGACGAGTTCGTTGCCGCAGATGACACTCGCGAGATGCACCTCGCCGAGCTGCGGCAGTTCGTTGCGCAGCTTTATGATGTCGGGCACGAAACGCAGGCTGCTGGCGGACATGAAGCGCGTCTTCGTTTCTCGCGCCAGTTTCGCCACAGCAGCGGCCTCTCGCGCAGTCATGGCGAGCGGCTTGTCGCAGAAAGTGGGCACGCCTTTGCGCAGCGCATGCTCCGCGTATTTCCACTGCGCTCCGCTGCCGTCATCGACGATCAGCACGGCATCCACACCGTCGCAGCATTGCTCGGGCGTGTCGGTCACAGTCTCGACGCCGCAAACATCGGCCAGCGCGCGAGCGGCGGCTTTGTCGGTGTCCCAGATCTTCACCACGCGCGCGCCTTCGAGCCTGCGGCCTGATTTGACGAAGGTGCCTTTGAGCTGCTTCGCTTTCTCTTCATCCCAGCCATTGAACGTGGTGGAGAAAGCCGTGCCGTGATGCGAGCCCGGCATTCGCGGTGCGGCCGGGTCGTTGTAAGTCGGCGCATACGTCGCCGCAGAGATGATGCCGAGCTTCAGCGGCGCTGATTGGGCCAGCAGTGGAGTGCTGGCCATCGCGGCGAGCGCACCGGCGGAACGGGATACAAACGAGCGGCGGTCGAGCAGTGGATTCATGGTGGTGCGGGTTTGATGAATTGCGGTAGGAGATGCGGGTTATTTGCCGGGCACTGGCCGACCCAGGCAGATGCGGAAGCCATCGCGGGAGTCTGAATACGTCACGCTCCTGATGCCCAGACGAACGGCGCAGCGCGCATTGCCGGGAACGTCAAAGTAGTTTCCACCTCGGCACACGGGTCGCGACACTGTGCGCAGCTCCGCGTTTTCATAATGGACATCTTCGTGCCCGCCCTTCGGATCGAAGTGATCAATGACAAACTCCCACACGCCGCCGCACATGTCGGCGAGGCCGAAACCATTGCGGCCCTTTTCGCCGTAATGGTCCACGGGAGAGACAAAGGAATAGCCGTCGCTCCACGGCACTTTGGCAAGCGGCCATGCTTTCGAGCGGCCCGGCAGGACATCCATGCTGGAGATGTTCAGCCTGCCTTCGCCTTCCTCGATCTCATTTCCCCACCAGAAGTAGCGGCTCTCCTTGCTGCCACCACGGCATCCATGCTCCCACTCCGCCTCCGTGGGCAGGCGGTATTCGATGCCTTCGGGCAAACGGCCCGCTTTGCGTTCCCGTTTTGTCAGCCATTGGCAGAAGGCTTTCATGTCATTGTAGCTCACGCACACGACCGGATAGACATCCTTGTTTGGGAATCCCCAGTTCGGATCGCGCCAGCTCTTGCCCTTCATCGACTTCCACGGATGCACGACCTGCGTTGTGAGGTGATAGCCGTCCCATTGCGGATCAAAAACCTGTGTCTCACCGCCGGGCTTCTCGGCATCGGTCACAAAGCCTGACTCCTCCACGAAGCGTCGGAACTGCCCGACGCTCACCTCCGTGCGGCCCATCCAGAAACCGTTCTTCACACGCGTCAATCGCGGCTGTTCTCCCTCGAATGACTCGCGCGTCGTCCCCGGCTGCGCGCCGCCTTCGATTCCCGTGGCCCACTGTTTTTCCGCCGGCGTGCTGCCCATCATGAACTCGCCCGACGGGATGAAGACGACCTCCAGCGTCACGCCGTCTCCGAGGGCGATCTGCTTGGAATCACCCTTTGCCGGTTCTGCGGAGAAAACGAGACCAGAGACGCCGGCGATGATCGTCGAAATGAAAAAGGAACGGAGGATCAGGTTCATGATGGTGGTTTTCTGCGGGTTGATTTTCAAACCCTGATCACCTGCCCCGTGGCGGCCGACTGCTCGGCGGCGAGACAGGCGCGCACGGCCTCGCGGGACTCCGCGGCGGTGATGACGGCGGGCTTTTCTCCCGACGAGATGCAGTTGACGAAGTAGGCTAGTTCGTCTCGCAACGCGCCGCGCAATTGTCCGTGAATGGTCGGCCAGTAGGTCGTGTCGGGGCAGCGCGCGCCGCTCTTGTCCACGATCATGAGGTTCGGGTGCGTGTCGTGGATGGAAACGGAGCCTTCGGTGCCGACGATTTCCAGGCGTTCATCAATCTGGAAGGGCGTGGTGTTGGGCAGGCACCAGACGGCTTCGAGGATGCACGACGCGCCGCTCTCCAGGCGATACATCACCTGGCCGAGGTCGGGGTGCGCGTGATCCCGGAACTTCACCGTCTGCGCGTAGGCCGTGACGGCGCGCGAACCGCTGAACCAGAACATCAGGTCCGTGTCATGCACGCAGTCGCCGATGATGGGGCCGATCTTGTCGAGCACCGAGTCGCCGACCCAGGCGGGCAGGTTGCGG
>JBAYGL010000063.1:0-15621 GCA_041666725.1 Limisphaerales bacterium | reverse complement strand
CTGATCTTCGGCAACAACACGCGCAACTGTTACGTGAATGCGCGCGAGGTGCCCGGCACGGATGAACTGTGCGCCACGCTGATCTCGCACGGCGGCGATCTCAACGGCCCCGTCGCCCTGATTGATCCGCGCAAAGGCCGGTTCAATCCCGGGGCCATCACAAACATCACCCCCGATTCGAAACCGTATTACAACATGAACTGGGCGCATCAGCAGTGCTTCCGAGATCCTGTGCCGGTTGCGCGCGATTACTTTCTTGTCAGCCACGCACCGCAGAAACTTTTCGGGATTTACATCATCGACCGCTGGGGAAACCGCGAGCTGCTCTACAACGACCCGGCCATCAGCAGCATGTGCCCGTCCCCCCTGCGGCCTGCGCCCGTGCCGCCGGAACTCGCGTCCCAGGTCCCGCCGGAGCAGGCCGCTGGCGATGGCGAGTTTTTCGTGGTGGATGTTTACGCGGGCCTCGGACCGGCGGTGGCGCGCGGCAGCGTCCGGTATCTGCGCGTCTCCCAGGAGGTCCGCGCCGATTTGGAGCAGTTGCCCGGCGGCGAATACCGAAAGGACCATCCGCCGTTCCAGAGTTTCTATGCCTCGCCGACGGATCTGGTGCGCGGCCCCAATGGCTGGCCAACTTATGTGGTGAAGGCGGCGCTGGGCATGGTGCCCGTCGAGACCGACGGCTCGGTCCGCTTCCAGGCGCCGGCGGGCAAGGTGCTCTATTTCCAGCTGCTAGACGGAGACCTGAACGAAGTGCAGCGCATGAGAAGCGTTGTGCAGCTCCAGCCGGGCGAAAAGCGGAGCTGCATCGGTTGTCACGAACAGCGGGAAAGCGCCAGTCCGGTCCACGCAACGCTGGCGATGCAACATCCGCCGCGCCGGCTGGAGCCGCCGTCATGGGGGGCGGTGCCGTTCGCTTACGAGAAAGTGGTCCAGCCCGTGTGGGACAAGCACTGCGTCATCTGCCACGACCAAAAGGACGCGCACAAGCTCGACCTGAGCGGCACAACCGGCGGGGATCGCGTGCCGGCGTCCTACCGCACCCTCATCACCGGCGGCTGGGTGCATTATTTTGACATGAAGTGGAGCCTGCCCCACGACAAGGCGGAACCGCTGACTTTCGGCACCGTGAAGAGCCGTCTCCTGAAGGTGATCGAGCCCGGGCATCAGGGTGTGAAACTCACACGCGACGAGATGCACCGGGTGAAGTGCTGGATAGACCTCAACTGCCCGCTCTGGCCCGATTACACCCAGCGGGAACTTCGGCCCGCCCTGGCCAGGAGGACTGCCACGAATCCATGAAACGAAGCCTCATCATCCTGCTGGCGCTTGGCCCGGCCTTGGTGGTCGCAACAGCGGGAAGTGCCGGGCACGAGTCCAGTGGCAACACCGACGGCCTGCTGACGTGGCAGCTCGGCGATCTGGCAGCCGGACAGTCCGCCCGCGAGGTCGCGTTGTTCGCGCATGGAAAAACCGCCCCGGATGTTGCCGGCCTGCTGACACAGGCCCGTGCGCAGTTTGCCCGGATGCCGGAGCCGGCTGCGGGAGTGCCAGGGAGTGCGGCGGGCACGGTGTGGATCAGGAACGGTGTCACGGATTTTGCGCTGCAAGGCCCGGGCCATTTCTTCTGGGAAGGTGGACGACAGAGCCTGACCGGCGAACGCGGCGGACAACTCAGCCGCTTCGGTTACTTTGTGCATTACAACGACCGCCAGGCGGGCACGCCGATTTCCGGCAACGGCACGCCGGAGAACCTGCGCGTGGTCGAACCACTGCACCTGACAGGCGACGGGCAGGCGGTGGTGGTGGTTGAAACCCGTGACGGGCAGCTGCGATTGCGGCTTCGGACTGCGATGGGCACGGGTGCCGTGGCGGCGGTCGAATTCATCGCGTTGAATTCCGGCAGCGGACCGCTTCGCGGCGTGCGGCTCACCGCCTACGCAAATCTCGAGGCAGCACACGACCACGAAAACGACTTCAGCGCCCTGGACGCACGCACCGGCGCCCTGCTCACCGTGGATGTCCCGACGGGAATTTGCGTGGCCATGGCGGGCCTGGGCCGACCCGCTTCCGGTCACAGCGGGAACTGGCCGTCGAAGGAGCAACTGCGCGATGGGGCGGGTGTTCCCCTGGCCGGATGGAAACCGTTTGCCGGCCCGCCCGCCGCCGTGACGAAAGTGCTGAGTCCGCCGAAACCGGCCCGCGGAACCTTTGAAAACTACGCCCCGGCACCGCCGGTGGCTCCAGTCGAACCGGCGACACGAACCCTGAGCGCCGCCGATGCGGATGGCGTATTGCGCGACGACTGGCTGTTCCAAGCGGAAGGCAGGCCGCTGGCGAAGCGCGCGGAGCAGGAGTTGCGCTGGGCGCGCGATCTCGCAGCACGGCTGACGCACGGAACGCGGGCACCCGACTTGTCAGGCGATCTGGGGGAACTGAACGCACTGGAGCGGAAACTCGCCGCGCTAAAAAACCCGGATGATTCCCCGTCCGGAAGGGATGCGGCGCGTGAAGTCTATGAATCGATCCGGAAAGTGAAGCGGCGCATTCAGTTCAAGAATCCGGTGGTGGATTTCACGCAGGTCTTGCTGGTGGACAATCCATATCCGGCGGGCCGCGAGTGGCAGCACCAGGTGCGTCACCGCAACGGCATGATGGCGGTGCCGGGCGGACGGCTGCTGGTGCTCGACGGCCTGCATCCCGGCGGCCGGGTGCGCAAGCTCGCACCCGACCGTCCGGCGAGTTTCTGGCGGCCGGATCTGTCCTTCGACGCGCAGCGCGTGCTCTTCTGCATGAAGCGGCACGACGAGCCGGCCTTTCACCTTTACGAGATCAACCTCGACGGCACCGGCCTGCGCCAGATCACCGACGGGCCTTACGACGATCTTGACCCGATATATCTGCCTTCAGACCGCATCATGTTCAGCTCCACGCGCGGCAACACCTTCATCCGGTGCATGCCCTACACCTACTCCTACATTCTCGCCCGATGCGACCTGGACGGGCGCAATCTCTATCTGGTGAGCACTGCGAGCGAGCCGGAGTGGCTGCCCGCACTGCTCCACGACGGCCGGGTGATTTTCTCGCGCTGGGACTATATCGACAAGGCGCTGTGGCGCATCCAAAGCCTCTGGACCGCCCGTCAGGACGGCACGCGAGTCGAAACATTCTGGGGCAACCAGAGCGTCTGGCCCGACCACCTCGCAGGGGCGCGGCCCATTCCTGGCAGCGACCGTGTGATGTTCATGGGCGTCGCCCATCACGACTGGTTCGCCGGGTCGGTGGGAATTCTCGATCCGAACAAGGGCCGCAACTTTCCGCACGGCCTGACAAAGGTCACCGCTGACGTGGCCTGGCCCGAGAGCGGCCCGCCGCCGCTCGATCCCGTCGAAGCCGCGGACTATCACACCGCAGGGAAATTCGATGCCTGGCAGACCCCGTTTCCGCTGTCGGAGGAGGACTTCCTCGCTTCCGCGCGGCGCGACGGAAAGTTCCGCCTCTATCTGATGGATGTGCATGGCAACCGGGAGTTGATCTACGAAGGCGCGCACCACGTCTGGCACGCCATGCCGGTGAAGCCGCGCGTGCCGCCGCCCGCGCACAGCGACCTCGTCGCCTGGCCGGACTCGGGAAAAGACCGGAAGCCACCCGAGCCGGGCGTCTTCTACAGCGCGAATGTGACCCAGGGCGTGCCCGACCTGCCGCCCGGCAGAGTAAAGTTCCTTCGCGTGCTCCAGATGGACCACAAGACCTACTCGCTCTGGGGGCGCGACGCCCGCAACTCCGGTCCCGCAGTGTCGCCGCTGCAGGACGACGGGGTGAAGCGCATCCTCGGCACGGTGCCGATCGAGGCCGACGGCTCGGTTTACTTCAAGGCCCCGCCGGGCGTGATCCTTTACTTCCAGCTCCTCGATGAGCACCAGCGCGCGCTGCACACGATGCGCTCCTCGACCGGCCTCATGCCGGGCGAGCGGCGGAGTTGCATCGGCTGTCACGAACAGCACACCACCGCGCCGGTGAACGCGACCGGCCTGGCTCTGCGACATGAGCCGCGCGAACTGACCCTGCCGCCGTGGGGCACCGCCAGCGTGGGTTACGAACGTCTCGTGCAGCCGGTGCTGGACCGGCATTGTGGCAAATGTCATTCCGGCGATGGGGATGGCCGTTCGAAAATCGACCTGACGCTGCGCCCCGGCAACGGTGTCTTCAAGGAACCTTACCTCACGCTCATCGGGGCGATCGGGTTTGGTTTGAACAAGCAGTCGCACCCGCCCGGTCTCGCCGGCGCGCTGATGTGCGAGAATTTCGCGCAAAGCGATCCAGACAGCTATGTGACCCTGCGCCCGATGCAATATCTCTCTTACACAAGTCCGCTGATCAACCTGTGCATGGGAGAAAAGCATTACGGTGTGAAACTGCCTCCCGCCGACTTGCAGACCCTCATCGGCTGGGTGGACGCCAACTGCCCCTACCGCGGTGACGAGGAGATGAGGGCGATACCGGACCCGCTGTTTTCAGGAATCGAGAAACTGCCCGTCCGCCCCCGCACGCAGACCGCACCCGTGATCTCGCGACCCTGAAAACCGATTCCGCGTGGCAGCTCCGCCACCCGGTCAACACTTGGAAATACGGGCGCTCCGCGTCCAGCGAGGCTTTTCGGTGGCTTTCCTCCTGTGAGCTGCATCTGCTCGGCAAAACACAGGCGTGGTCTCAAAACCCGGTGAAAGGCTAACAACGGATGGTTAGGACTCTGCCGATGGGGGCGTAGGTTTTGCCTTCTGTGAACCCGCTGCAAAATCAATTCTCTCTGAGATGCGGAGTGCCCGGAAGTCGAATTGTCATAAGCCGCAAGGCAAGAAGGCCAAAGAGATTCTGGATGGAATCCAAGCTTCCTCTGCTCCTCACAGCATTGATGAGCATCGGCGCATTCGCACAGGAGTCTTCAAAAGCGGAAAACCTGCTGGCTCGGCCACTGGAACATGAAGGGCTTTGGCCAAGAGAGGTTGTCCTCACAACGGCAACGGAATTTCCGGCGGTTCTCAATGACAAAGTGGCCGATTCAGCAGCGTTGCCCGCCAGCACAAAAGTCAAAATGATGCAGGTTGCACCGGAAACCGTGCGCCTGGCTTACGGGGCTGCGATCCAACGGGCGCGGCCGGATGCCACGAATTTGCTCCAGCACGCGCGAAGCGGAATGGCGAAAGTCGAACTTGCAGCTGCCTCCGCGAAGTCACCTGCGTTGCGTCCACCATCAACGGGGACGGTTCGTTCCACTTTGCCGCCAGCCGCGCCGACAGATTCAACGATACGCGGTGGCGACCTGCGCTATGAGGACAACGATGGTCCAAGGATGCTCGCACCGCGGCACATTCTGAGGGAAGACCTGCCGCGAATGCTGTCGGACCCCTCGGATAAGACGGCCCGGGTGCTCTATGACCGGGCTATCGAGCAATATCCCAAACTCGCAGATGATCTTCAGGCTCGCTTCAGCCGCGACCGGCTGGCTTTCCCCGAACGTTCCATGCTGCTGAATGTGGTCACAACGATCGGCGTGGCGAGCATTGGCTCCAAGGCGATGGGACGACCCGATGCCGACGGCCTGCGTCAGATGCGGGCCAAGGGGGTAGCGGCGACGATGGAGTTGGTGGCATCGCTCCGCCGGACAGGTAAAATGGTTTCCTTCTACGAAGTCGGTCAAGGGTCGGTGATGATGCCGCTGGCGGTAGCCTATGACTGGCTCTACGACGATTTGGACGATGCCCAGCGCAAGCAAATCATGCTCGCGATGATCGACTACAGCATCCGGCCCACTCTGGAGGCGTTGCACAAAACTCGTCCGTTTTGGATCGAGATTCTAAGCAACTGGACCAGGATTAACGTCGGCGGGGCGATCGCTTGCGGGCTGGCCGCTCGCCAGGCGGATACGGTGCCGTTCGACGCGGTGGGGTCTGATGGCAAGATGGCCAAGCGGCCATTCAAGGAGCATGTGGACTCGTTGCTGCGGAGCGGGTTGCCGAACTTGGCCCGATCGTTCGTATTGTTGCAGAACAACAACGGTCTCTGTGGAGAGGGCCCGGGATACCAGCACGATGGGATGTTGCCGCTGTTCGCGATAGCGGCCTCATTGGAAGGGTGTCTGAAAGATCCCCAGCGGGCACCTGCGATGATCCTCGATTTCGTGGCAGGCGCCAAGAAGGCCGGGGCGCTGCACATCCACTCCGGCATCCATCTGGCCAGCCAGCTGCCCGGAATCGGCTCCCTTAGCCAGGACTGGCCCTACAGCGATGGCACCTGGGGAATCACCTTTCAACCGATCAACCTCCTGATTGCCGATTACGCTCGCCAGAGCGGCAGCAGCCTGTGGCGCCAGGCGGCGTGGGTGGCCGCCCAGCGGGGTGATCGCGAAGAATTGGGGATGCGCCTGCTCTATCGAAGCCTCTTCCACTGGACGGCACCGCAGACCGACGCTCTGGGCCTGGCCGATGTGGACCCCAAGTCCATCCCGACCTGTCACACCTTCTTCAACCGCCGGAGCGAGATCGAACGCGGCGAGCCAGGCCCCAACCCCATGCTGGTCGTCTGGCGACAGAACTGGACCGATCCCAACTGCTCAGCCGTCATGTTCAAGGGCGGCGACAATCGCGCCGACCGCCACTCGCATCTGGACGGGGGCACCTTCGTCTTCGACAGCATGGGGGTGCGCTGGGCCACGGACTTGGGAGCTGCCCCTTACGAGTCTTGGCACAAGGCCGGTGTTCGCGGCGCAAACAGCCGCTACTACTCGTATCCCAGTCGCGCCTGCGGCCACAACACTCTGGTCATCAACCCCGCGAGAAATGACTACACCCAGATGAAGGTCGCCAAAACGTGGCTGGCTGAGATAAACCCCGACCAGGCGCTGGATGATGGCACCAGCGCTGCCTTCGGCCCGGTGGAAGGCATCCGGACCGACGGTCCACAATGCACCGGCTCGGTAAATCTGACCGAGCTTTATGCCCGCCACGGCTTGCTTACCCGTGGAGCCGGCGCGGATTCGAGGCGGACTTTCACCTTCAACAAAGCCACGGGCGAATTAACCGTCCATGATGTGTTATCCTTTGCTCAAGCCAACAATGAGGTCTGGTGGTATATGCATGTGCCGAAGGACGTCAAACCAGCTTCCCAAGATGTCCGCCGGATGATCCTGACCACCGCACGGCCCGATGGCACGCAGGTATCTCTGGAGCTGACGTTGCGAGATGTCGTTGGCAATGACATCGGCGGCCTCAAATACACTGGCATTGACGAGAATCTGCCGGGGAGGGTGTCGGCGGCGGGCCTGCTCTGGTCGGGGGGGAGCGCGCAACTTCACAAAGACAATTTTCGAAAAATCAGTGTGCACCTGACGGGCGTGGGCCGATCCGCTCAAATGACCGTGACACTGCGCCCGATGCAGGTGCCGGCTGTTGGAACGGTAGCGGCACCTTCTCCACCTGCAGCGTCAAAGAACCAACCCGCGCCGTTCGTCGCGGCTGGCGTCAAAAAAGTCGGGCCGGCGGGCGACGAGACGGAGTGGAGAGACGCCTTGAACCTGCTGCCGCTCATCGACCTGCGGCAAGACATCGTGTCGGGCGGTTGGACCAAGCAAGGCAATGCTCTCATTGCGGACGCGCTCCCGTTTCAGCGGATTGAGATTCCCTATGAGCCGCCTGCAGAATATGACTTCCGCGCCGATTTCACTGCGGGTGGAGGCGCGGTGGTCCAGTTCCTTTCCAAGCCGCCCCGGTCGTTTATGTGGATCATGGGCGGCTGGCGCAACACGATCTCGGCCTTTGACTTGGTCGGTGGTGTGACGGGGGACAAGAACCCCACCAGCGTCCGGCAAGGGGGCGGCTTGCAGAACCGGCGCCAATACAGCTCCATCATCAAGGTGCGAAACGACAGCGTGAAAGCCTACCTCGATGGCAAGCTCGTCAGCCAGTGGAAGACCGATTACTCCGACATGAGCATCCGTGCCGAGTGGAAGCTGCGCAAACCATCGTTGCTTGGTGTTGGCGCTCATGGTGACCGCACGGTTTTCCACAGAATCGAGGTGCGGGAGATCACCGGCAAGGGCCGTCTCACGCGGGGTGCCGCAGCGCCGTCTGCCACCCCTTAGTCGCCCGGAGGGACAACGGAGCCACCAAGGAGCCGCCGCTCGTCTCAAGAAATTCAAGGATCCTTAAGACAGGGGCTCCATCATCAATCATTGCCAGCGAACCGACGCGAAAGCAGTCCTCCCTGCGCCGCGACGTGGCTGGAAAACAAATTCCCCGGATTGGAGACTCGACGGAGCGGTCCCGCTGCCGCCTGCGCTGCTCATTCAAACGCGCTGGTCACCGGCCGGCCGTCGAAACCCGCGGGAAGCGGACGATCCAAAAGCCACAAGGCCGTCGCGGCGGTGTCGAAGGTTGTGACCCGCTCCGTGATGGTAAAATTCTTCTTCACGCCCCTGCCCCACGCGATCCACGGGATGTTCATGTCGTCCGGAGAGTTTGAACCATGGGTTTTGTCGTGGCCGCCGTGGTCGGCGCTCATGATCACGACGCTGGTCGCGGCGATGCCCGCTTTCTGAATGGCCGCCTTCACCACCGCAAGCGCGCCATCCGAGGCGGCGAATGCCCTGATCTGCTCCGGCGTGCCCCAGCCGTATTTGTGACCGGCGCTGTCCGGATCGGCGAAGTGGATGAAGCAGAGCCCGGGCCTTTTTGCGATGATGTAAGCGGCGGCCTCCGCCGAGACGACATTGGCGGTCACCGTGCCTTCCTTGCTCGTCTTGGTCTTGCCAACCTTCCCAGCGGCGGAATCCTTGGTGACCTCGGTCTGCCTGGCGGTGGGATAGGAGAATTCATCGAGGGTGCCCGGCAAATTCAGATGCTTGAACTTTTCCTTGCCCACGAACATGGCCGTGGAAACGCCGCCCTTCTTCGCCTCGGAGAAAACCGTCGGCACTCTCACCAGCCCTGCGCCGGGCACCCAGGTGTTCCACAAGATCATGTGCTTGTCAGGGCCGACCCCGGTGAGCATCGAGGTGTGCGAAGGCAGGGTGATGCTCGGGAAAATGGTCTGCGCCACCCATGTGTGCGCGCCCTCGGCGGCCATGCCCTTGAGCGTGGGCATTTCACTTTCGGCGATGACCGACGGCTTGCCGCCGTCGAAACTGATGATGAAGACGTGCTCCGCGCGGGGCGCGGCCGGCGCGGCAAGGGCGGTGAAAAGAACGGTGAACGCGGCGATGGAGCGGAAGAGCGAGGCGATCATGTTTGGTGCAGGGCAAATTAGCGTGATCATTGGGACACGTTGCGTGCGCGGAAATTCATACGACAACGTGCCAGCGGGACGCAAGCAGCCCGCTGCCGGTCAATGCCGGGAATGCTTCGTGAACAGACGTGTCGCATGAGCATTGTTCCTTTCACATCCTTCACTGCACAGCCCGCCTTCTTTTGCTTGAGCTCTCCGTCAGTCGGCGCATCCTGTCGTCCAGCACTATGAAACCATCCTCCTCCTCCGTTTCCCCCGTCACCCGGCGCACCTTTCTCAGCACCGGCGTCGTGCTGACCGCCGGCGTGGCCGCCCTCTCCCGGTCTGCGCGGGCGCAGGTCAACAAGAACAGCAAGCTGCGCATCTTCCAGGCCGGCGTCGGCGGGATCGGCGGCCTCCAGCGCAATGGTTTGAAAGGCCATCCGATGGTCGAGTGGGCCGGCTTCTGTGACGTGGACCAGAGGGAACTCGACCGCATCAAGAAGGACAATCCGAACGCCTGGACGGTGAAGGACTATCGCGAGGCCTACGCCAGCCGCGCCGGCGATTTCGATGCCGCAATCGTGGACACGCCGGACTTCCACCATGCCCCGATGATGCTGACCGCGATGAAGCACAACAAACACCTCTACGGCCAGAAGCCGCTGGTGCATCAGCTTGATGAGTTGCGGATGATCCGCGCCGGGCTCAAGGCGCGGCCCGGGCTCGTGACACAGATGGGCAATCAACGGGCTTGCAATCCGGGACGCATGCAGGCCGTGGAATTGCTCCGCCACAACCGGCTCGGCCGGCCCGTCGAGGCTTACGTCTGGACCGGCTCCGTCGAGCGCGGCCACTACTTCGCCGACGCCTGGAGCCCCTACGCTCCCGCGCAGCCGGTGCCCGCTTATCTGGACTGGAACCTTTGGCGCGGCCCGCTCACCGCAGACCTTCCCTACAGCGAGGACCTCGCCCCGCGCCGCTGGCGGGCCTTCTGGGAAACCGGCGGCGGCCAGCTCGCCGACTGGGGCTGCCATCTGCTCGACCTGCTCTACTTCGCCTATGACCTGCCTTCCCCGGAGGCGGTGCTCACCCACACCATCCGCGCCTCCAACACGGGGCACTCGTCGCACAACCAGAGCACGCTCACCTACCCGGGCGGCGGGAAGTTCGCCCGCAGCAAATTCGTCGTGCGCTACAACGACAGCGGCATGGTGCCGTCGTTTGCCGCGCTGGGCCTGCCGCCGATGAAAGTCGGGGCCAACCGCACGATGGTCGTGTGCGAGGAAGGCACGTTGCTGCTGGAGGCCGATGGCAAAATATCCATCTTTCGCAAGGGCCGGCTCGTGGACAACGAACCGCTGCCGGAGGTTGCGCCGCGCAACCATTGGAAGGACTGGGCGGACAACTGTCTTGGCGCGAAGAAGCCGCTGTGGACGCCTTTCGACATCGGCTGGCGCATAACCGAGCCTGCGTTGCTGGCGGTGAAGGCAACGCACTTTCCCGGCGAGGAGCTGCGCTGGGACGCCGCCAGCTCCCGTTTCACCAACCACGACAAGGCGAACACTCAAATCGTGTCCCGCACCTATCGGGAAGGTTTCGCGCCGCCGCCGGTCGCTTGATGCAGCCAGGGGAGCTCAACCGGGACGATGCAGTTGGTTTGGGGAGCGCGCCCGCCCCGGGCGCAGCGAACCGCGCCCTCGCGGTTCGCCCGGGGTGTCCGAAAACCCGCACCGTTCAGTGTTCCCAGACGCGCCCGGGATCGGCGCGACGTATGAGGGCGCGGGGAGCAGAAAGCCGCTCACTCCTGAGATCGGGGACGGCCTTGCCAGCGTAGCGGTGGAGTTGGAGCCCAAGGGCGCGGGTTGTGTCAGTGCCATGCAGAAGCTCCCGTAAACCCTCAGCGGATTCGGCGGGAGGGGAACCGGCGCCGTCAGCCAGGTGCCCGGCTTGTTTCACCGCATCGGACGCCCAGTCTCGGAACATCCCGAAGATTCACCCGCAGTTTCAAATAACTGCAACTTTCATCCGCCGTGCGTGTCATTAGGGAAAGACGACCGCACTGCGGTCGTTGCAGTCAACGGCGATTCACCGTGGTCGGAGCAATCTGCCGATGCCAGTGAAGCGAGTGCTTCCAGGTCGGTCTTAGGGAAAGAGTTTGGGCCTGGATTCCAAGTTGCAGCCAGCGTTGTCCCATGCGGAACCGGACGGGCTGCGCGCATCCAGCCGGCAAAACTCTTAACCGCGCCCGACCTCATGAACACAACTCCCCTCCTCTCCTTCGCGCTGGGCTTGGCATCCTTCATCATGCCGTCGCTGGCTTCAGCCGACGCACTGCCCCCGGCCAGCCAGTGGACCCCGCAGGAATCCGTCCTGGCCTTGGAGATTTTCCGTCCTGATGCGCTGCTGAACCCGCTCCTGGGTCCGAAGCTGGCCGACGCCGTCGCGACCGTGCCGGCCTATCAACACTGGCAGGCCACGCCCCAGTCCCGCGTGTTCATGGGAATCATCAAGCATCTCGAAACGCAACTGGGCACCGACTGGCGATCCGCTTTGCGCAAGCTGCTGGGCGAGGGCGTCGAGTTCGCCGCCGGCGCCGGCGGCGAAACCTTCCTGTCGGTGGATGCTCAGGACGCAAAGATGCTGGAGCAATTGCACGACATCTTCCGCACCATCGTGACCGCCAAGCAGGGCCGCGCCACTTCCCGTGAGCACGGGGGAGTAACTGCATGGAGCTTCGGACCGCAGGACTCGCATTCGATCGTGGGCAACCGGCTGCTTCTGGCCAACCGGCCCCGGATGCTGGACGACGTGCTGGACCTGCGCGCGAAGCCCGGTGGCAGGAGCCTGGCCTCGTCGCCGTTCTATCAGGCTGCAAAGAAGGCCGTGGGCCCGGACGCGGTCGGCATGGCCTTCATCAACATGCAGACCTTGAAGAAGAATCCCGGCTTGAAGGAGGCGTTGACGCGCGGTGCCAATCCGTTGACGGCGCTGCTCTTTGCCCACCAGGGGAAAACCCTTGAGCAGGCGAACTGGGTGGCCATCGGCCTTTTTGTCCGGGGCGAGCAGGTGACGCTCAAACTTGAGACGGACGGGCCGGTGCCCGATCCCGCCGGGCCGGCCGGCTTTGCCACGCCCCGCAAACCCGGCGAAGGAATCCTGCCCAACCTGGACGTCTCCGGCCGCATCGCCGCGCTCAGCATCTACCGCGACCTTCACGGCTTCTACGCCGCCAAGGATGCGCTGTTTCCTGAGCGAACCTCGGGCCTGATCTTCTTTGAAAACATGATGGGCATTTTCTTCAGCGGGCTGAATCTGACGGAGGAGGTGATGGGTGAAACCCATCCGGAAGTCCGCGTGGTGGTGGCTGCGCAACAATACGATCCCACGCCGGGAACGCCGTCGGTCCAGTTCCCGGGGTTTGCGGCCGTGATCCGCCTGCGTCACCCGCAGGTTTTCGGGCCAGTCGTCGAGGAGGCCTGGCAGAAGGCCGTCGGGCTGGTCAACTTCACGCGCGGACAGAAGGCGCTGCCGGGGCTGGTCATCGACCGTCCGACTTACGGCGACGCACAATTCTCGGTGGCCAGCTTCCGGCCGCCATCCAAGACGGACCCTGCGGGCCTCGATGTCCGCTACAACTTCCGTCCTTCCCTGGCGCGGGTGGGGGACTACCTGATTTTGAGTTCCACCGACAGTCTGACCAAAGAATTGATGGGCGCGCTGAAAAACGAATCGGCAAACAAGCCCGCACCAAGCAACACGGATCACAGCCTGTTCGAACTCGATGGCAGGCAACTGACGGCCATCCTGGCTGCCAATCGCGAATCCATGGTCCGCAAGAGCATGGTGGACAAAGGCTCCACGCGGGCGCAGGCCGAAGCAGAAACAGGACTGCTGTTCGTCATCTTGGAGACTCTGGACCAGGTTCGCCTGACCCTTGGCAACGAGGCCGGCCATCCGCAGGCAAAGTTGGAATTGAAACTCAAGGTGCCGGGAACGAAACGGGCCGTCGCCACGCGCTGACACGCGAGCGGAAAGGCCCCTGGCGCATCCGCTCCATCAGCACTCAAAACCATGTCCGCAGCACTGAACCAGAATCAGGATTCACGCGCGGCCGTTCCACCTGAGAAGTTGAACGATCCCGCCTGGGCGTGGGCGCCTTATGCGCCCGATCACGCGCGGCCGTGGACCCTGCCGCTGGCGGGACATCTCTACCGGCGCGCCGCGTTCGGCGGAAGCTGGAGCCAGCTCAGGCAGGCGCTGGCCGACGGTCCGCAGCGAACCATCGACCGGCTGTTGCGTCCGGACGCGGACACGGCGGCTTTCAACCGCACCATCGACGATTATGAATTTTCCGCCGCCAACACCGCGGCGGATGAACTGCGCGCCTGGTGGTTGCGCCGGATGCTCCAGACGACCCACCCCCTGCTGGAGACGATGACGCTCTTCTGGCACAATCATTTCGCGATCAGCAACGCGCGGGTCAACAACGCGCAGTTGATGAGCCGGCATGTCAGGCACCTGCGGCAGCATGCGCTGGGCAACTTCGAGGCCTTGCTGGGCGGACTGGCCACGCAACCGGGCGTGTTCCTCAGCCTGAACGCGCCGGCCAACCGAGCCGCCCGCCCAAATGAGTCCCTGCCCCGCGTGCTGATGGAGCAGTTCACCCTTGGCCCCGGCCGCTGCGCCGAAGAAGACGTGCGGGAGGCCGCGCGGGCGTTCACCGGTTGTTTTGTCCTGCGGGATGAACTCCGTTATTTCCCGGCGGAACACGACACCGGCGTCAAGAAACTGCTCGGCCAGCAGGGGCCGTTCGAGAGCAAGGACGTAGTCCGCATCTTGCTCGAGCAACCGGCGACTCCACGCTGGCTCGCAGGCAGGCTCTACCGCTGGTTCATTTCCGAAACGAGCCCGCCTGCGGACGCCCTGGTCAAGTCTTTGGCCGCGGGTTTCGCGAAGGACTACAACGTCGCCAAGCTGGTGGAAACCATCCTGAGATCCAACCTGTTCTTCTCGCAGGCCGCCTACCGGCAGAAGATCAAGAGTCCTGTGGAGTTTGCGTTGAGCATCGTCCGGCCGCTGGGCGGTGTCGTGGGCACGACGCGCCTCGGTGCTGATCTGGCGGACCTGGGCATGGACCTTTACCAACCGCCGACCATGACGGGATGGGCCGGTCATCGTTACTGGATCAACCGTTTCACGCTGGTGGGACGCAGCCGACTGGCCCAGGCGCTGCTCTCCAGTTCCGGCCCGTATGAGAGCAAGGTGGATCCCATGTCGGCAGCCGGGCGGCACGGCCAAACAACGCCGGAGGCTGCGAGCCAGTTTCTGATCGACCTCTTCCTGCAGGGAGACGTGCCGGCGGAAGCCCGGCAGGCCGCGAAGGCAACCGCCCAGACCGGACCGGGCGATCCCGGCGAACGCATCCGGCAGACGTGCGGCTTGATCGCCTCGCTGCCCGAGTTTCACCTGGCATAACCCTGAGATGACCATGCGCTCTACACGACGAGAATTCCTGAAAGCATCCGTGCAGGCTTCGACCTTGCTGACCTTCAGCCCGGTTGTGCCCGCGTTTATCAGCCGGTCGGCGCACGCGGGGACCGTGCAGGGCAATGACAGGCAGACCATCCTCGTGGTGGTCCAGCTCAGCGGTGGCAACGATGGCTTGAACACAGTCATCCCCTTTCAGGATGACCTGTATCACAAGGCCCGGCCCACTTTGCGCCAGCTCCCCGGCCGTGTCCTCAAGCTCAACTCCCAACTGGGCTTTCATCCCGAGATGCGGGCGTTTCAGCGGCTCCATGAGGAAGGCGGGCTGAACATCGTGCAAGGGGTGGGCTATCCGAGTTCCAAACGCGACCACCCCACGGCCATGAAGGACTGGCACACGGCCAAACCCAGGGAACCGGACTGCCAGACCGGCTGGATGGGCCGGACGATTGACCGGGCGTGTGGGCCGGGCCGGGCCGATGTGCCGGGGATGTTTGTCGGAAACATCGCCGAACCGCTCGCCCTGCAGACGGAGAACGTGGTCGTCCCATCCCTCCGGCGCCTTGATCAGTGGACCCTGACTTCCAAGGCCGGCGCTGGCGGACGGGATGCATTTCGCCGGCACCTGGTCCAGGCGGCGCAACCTGATCGCGCCGGCACGGAGAATCCACTGTTGAACCTCCTGCGACAAACCACGGTGGACGCGTGTTCAGCCAGCCAGCGGGTCGAAGCAGCCGGGCCGCTTCGGGCTTCGCCGGGCGGCGGATATCCGGAGTTTCGACTCGCGCAAACGCTTCAATCCGTCGCGCAACTCATCCGCGCCGACGTCGGCGTCCGGATTTACTTCACCGAGCTGGGCGGCGGCGGGATCGG